>JBAZCF010000006.1 GCA_041671045.1 Parachlamydiales bacterium | reverse complement strand
TGACACATGCATTTAGGCACCGAAGAACAGTCTCTCTATCGATAGCAATAGCAGGATTTAAAACACAGCAAGCATCTATGATTTTAGCGACGAAAGCTGCATGCCTTTCTTTATCCAAGGGTGTTTCTAAAGGTAAAAAAAAATCTTCGTCTGGATGCGGCTCGATCATTCTGGGGGAAGAATGAGAAAATGAAATGGAATTATCTAAAGGACCACTTGCAGTTACATGCTGTACTGAGCAACTCATAGGATAATTAATGAATATAAAAGCGTGAGTATGTGGAGTAGATATTTTATCGTCAACGACTTAAAATAAGCTAATTAAGTTAAAAAATATTATTAACAAAATTATTAATTTAACTCAGTTTGTGATAAGGACAAACACACATAATCAGGGTCTTAGCTTAGCGGCCTTATAATGATCATAGGTTAAAACGTTTCAAGTATGAATCAATAAATCCATCCTTAGGAATATATTCTAAACAACGGTTTAAGGCACATTTCGATTCTAAATTCATATGTTCTAGATCTTGGATTAAAAGTAAAATAAGCTTCTGAGCTATCTTCGGAGAAATAAGATTCAATCTAAGTTTCATGTGTATGCATTCAAGCCTTGCTATCAAGAGATCGCTTTTCACAGCCATACTCACACTCTGTTTCTGGAATTTCACCGCTGTCTGGTCGCAGAAATTTTGTAGAAGATCTAAAACCTCCGATTGAGTGGGATGGATAGGACCCTTGTCACATATAAACGAAACAAATGTAGTTAAGAGTGTAAGGAGAGTGTCCTCTTGTTTCCATGTAAACTGAATATTCGTTTCTAAATACTCAATAATTTTTATAACAGTCCGAAAAGCTATTTCCGGATGGGATTTGATAACGTCAGTAGACTTTGCCAAATTTAACATTGCAGAAACAATAAAGGAAATGTCTTCAAATCTAAGATTCTGCAGCCATAAATCTAATATTTCATTAATAGCCTGCAGCTTATCTTTAAAAGTTACTTCAGTAACATTCAAAATCTTTAGGTTTTGTATTGTTAAATCCCCGTGAAAATGGATAAAAGCCAGTTGAAAGAGCATTTTGTGATTTAATTTTAACAATGCAACAATCTGTCTTTCTTTGACCATCCTGTCAGTGGCATTTTGTATGACATCCATGCTTTCAATGTCTGCTAGCATATTTATCAATGCCTGCAAGATGTCAATATGGGGGGAATCTTTTAGCGTGTTGATAAGAGCAGAAAGACAAAACTGTCTTAATTCTTGAAAATCAGTTGGACTCTTTGCTTTGAGGAAGGTGCTCAGTTCAGCCATAAGGATTAAGTGGGCTGTTGCATATTTTTCAGAAGTCCAAAAGTCATTGCTAAGGCTTCTTAATGAAGGTTGATCGTTAAGAGAAGATTCACTGAGAATTAAGTTGTTTGTACACAATGACAAAGAAAGCTGGTTTAAAACAGGAATAAGTATTTGAACGACTGTATTAGGATCATATTTACTTAGAACAAACCTCTCAATAAGGTTAATGGCAGCTTCTCTTAGAAATATACGCGCTACAATGGTAGTGGATAAAGTAAATTTATATTTTTCAAATATGACAAAATACTCTCTGAAATTTCTTAAATAGTCTTCCAAAGGGATTTTTTTGAAGAAGTTCAAGATTAAATAATATAATGTTTTACCCATCGAGGCATTAGACATGAGTTTTTTTGAAACCCGTATCTTGCAAATCCTATGGAATGACTCCAATTTTGTTTTCATTTCAGAATAGTCATAAGGGTATTCTGAAAAAGCTTTTAGGGCATCCGCAGCGTCTTTTGCATATTCTTCGTCGGAGGGGATATCTTTCTTAATGACCTCTTGAAATAATATAAAGGCTCTTTCGGTAGTAGTATTATTATTGAGCTTTAGCATATTTCGCAGTAGGTTGTAAATCGATTGAAAATTGCCTCTAAAAAATACGTACGAATTATTAAACAGCTTCAGTAAATCGTTTTCGATAAATTCTTTTGGAGCTTTTATGAAGAAATTTTCCCCCTTTTTCAACGTTGCCGACAGCATTAGATTTTGGTAAATAGGAAGGAAATTTTGAAAAGACAGATTGAACATATCATTAAGAAATTTTACAAAATGGAAAATTGTTTCTTTGGTTTCAGCCTTGCTAATAAGATGGATTAGGGCATCATCTACAACTTTCATTTGGTTGATAATGATGACATTGCATAGCTTAATAGATGTGCGGAGAGATAGTAGATATTGTAGATTGTTTTGAGTATAATTATGATCTCGGAGCGAAACTACAAGCTGCTGTACTTGGAATTGTATGCGTTCTTCCTCATTTAAAAAAGCACAGTTTAGAGAACGTACTTTTAGACTGATAAAGGCGTGAGGGATTTCAATAATAGCAAGATAACCAATGGCAAGGTTCCAGGCATTTCTACGTAACGAAGGGGGGGAAA
This sequence comes from Parachlamydiales bacterium, assembly GCA_041671045.1. NCBI lineage: Bacteria > Pseudomonadati > Chlamydiota > Chlamydiia > Parachlamydiales > Parachlamydiales bacterium. The sequence goes on along the minus strand of JBAZCF010000006.1, from coordinate 164,945 downwards.
GCGGTTCCAAGACTTCGACTTCTTCCAAAAATTCCAGATAATGTCTCAAGCTGTTCGCTGTAACATCAGATTTTTGTAATAGAGCTAATAGTTTTAGGACCAAATGTGTTGAACGAATGGTTTGATTTTTAAATATCTCTAAAACAATATTCAGTTCATTGGGCGTCTTTGTAATGACAATAAGCTTTTCTATTAGCTTTGGAATGTCGATAGCACCCCATAAGCCATATTTAGTAGCAACCCTAGCAGCTAGAAGATATTCTCCCATCGAATATGCTACCGAGTAATAGTGTTGCTTCTCCTCTGGACGGATGTATTGAGGGGAATTAAGCACCAGAAGCTCGAAACAAATTAATGATTCTCGGAGCATTTTCCGGCAGAAGAAAACTTCTTTCAAATACAGGAGATCTTGGATCCATTTATTAGACCATGCATTTAAATTAGGATTATCCATTCTGACATTCAAAGTTTTCATGACAGGGATGGTTTCGTCATAATATCCCATCTTAACAGCACGACGAGCTATGTTGATCCCAATTAAAAAAATTTGCACTTTGAAATTATCGTCTGTGCATTTCTTTTTTGATAAGAAAGTTGAAAAATATGTACATCCCTGACAAGTATAGAACGATGTTTCCGGCAGATCTTGCAGGTATTCAAGTATGGATACCTCACTAATATAATGTAGGGATGAAAGCTGAGATAGCTTAAGGCTATCCATAACGAAGTCTAATATAACTTTTGGATAGTCTTCAGCTGGAATAGCTACTTTTATTGTATGCAAGAAATCCACGATCCAAAATTCAACCTCAAGACGCGATGCGGGATGGAATTCTATAAAAGTATTGAGAATATCCTGGAGAGAAGTAAGCTCATTTACATTGTCCTCCACTTCCATCAGCAATGGATTAAGCTTCAGTTCTTGCAGCCAGGCCTTCTTGTAAAATTTGAGTAATTTTATGAGATGGTCTGAGGATAGCTCTAAACCGAATGTCTTTATGGATTGAAAAAGTTGTTTGCGCAAACCGATTAAATTGTCTTTAATGAGGATATTGATCAAGGGGGTGTTGATGAAATCGTTAAAGATGGAAATGTGATTTTTATGCTTAGTTATGGCAAATAAGAACATAGCTGAAGCATGTCTTACTAAAGTCGAATCCGGTTCAAGAATTTTTTTTGCCGTTGAAAGTATTACAAAGCTGATTGCAATAGTATATTTCTGATGGGCTAGCGCTTTTTTTATTCCAAATTTTAAAAGTTTTGCAGCCTCAGCCGGCGGAAGAGAGGACGTAATAAGAGTCTCTAATAGTTCATAATTTGTAAAATTTCCAACCTCCCATAAATTCAATACATAATTTCTAAGTTTCGAGTTATCAGTAAGGACAAGTTTTTCACCGGGATTTATGCCATTGAGGTAGGTTTCAATAATTTTATTTTTCCTATCTCTAGATTGATCACCGCAAAACCACTGGTTGTGGGTGGCCTTGACGAACAAAATCCTAAATTTTTCTTCGTAAGGAGACATATCCTCTAGAGCCGTTAGAATTATGAAATAGCCGGTGTTATTTTTGAGTAGGATTCCATTTTCTATTAGAAAGCCAAAGAGGTGGACAAACGGATCAAAAGACTTTTTTAAGTTTAATACTGAATGGATCAACTCCAAAATAATAGGGTCCAAAACAGAAGCTTCATCAGGGGTAAGCATCGATCTTAATTGACAGCAATACAGGAGATGGTATGTGAACATTCCTGCCTTTTCATCCGTCATTTCTCCTTCCTGATAACATCTGACTTTGGTCAATTCTGCACTTAGCTTCTCAAAATTAATTTCCGAAGGGTTATTCAGGATTTGAGGGATATACGAATAAACCTGTTCGTTAAAGTGTATATAATAAAGTACAGGGTCTGAAAGAGCGGATCCTTTTAACGAAATGATTTTTTTGATTGAACAGACGATTTTTTGCTTATCGGGTGCGTGGTTTAAGCAAAAGTTAAAAGATCGTATCAGCAAAGTGATCATATCGCTAATACGGGGATTGTTTTCATTTTTTAATGTTGCGAACACCGAGGGGTTGGCAAAGAAATCTAGAAAACATTCAAAGAAGGCTTGTTCTTTGATGGCTTTCAGTTGTGCAGAACTATAGGTAAAGTTGAGCAGCAGACGCCCTATCTTGATGAAGTATTTAAATATTTGCTTGGAGTTGGAGCCGGAGGAAAGGATATTAGTGAGAGTATTGACAGCGGCATGAACAAGCAATAACCGACTTTCTGCCGCAAATATATATTTAAAGTTATTTCTTACATAAGCATAACTGACGATGGCAATAGAATTTTCAGCATTCTCTAGGTTAACCTCTAGAGAATGCTTTCTATTTGATAAATGGATATCTATTAAAATATAAAGATACTTTGATTTCAGTTTGATTAAACTCATGCGTACAGTTTCATCAAAAGTCAAAGTAAAGTTACATTTTAATAGAACGCAGCTTTCCATGATGTTTTTTATGCAATGGATGCAGAGGCTTTTATATTGGCTTGGCATATCCATTTGCTTTAAAGGTAGAAGTAAGGTTTGGCAAAGGGAAATACTGGAAGGTAAATCATAGTTATAGCTAAAGAGTCTCAATCGCTCTTCAATTTGCTCCAGGAAATTTAGATAGCTTCTAGGAGCAATTTGAGCGCATGACTGGGCTAAGAGTCGGATGTTGCTAATATTATTAAAAATGTCAGTCTTTTCAAATGGGTTGCAAAGCTTTCTATAAAAATCAGGCGCTTCAAATTCTACGGATTTTCTAACTAGAAAATTAGAACTTAGTGCGATCTCTAAAATATGTTCCAAATAGGAATTCATCAATGCGGATTCATTGGCATCAATACTACGCGGTAAGAGTACAAATTTCATTAAAGCATGAAGCCATGCCGCTCTTTCATTAGATTCTAGCTTCTTATTGTCTGACATTATTATATGTGCGTAGAGCAATAGAACAATGGTGCGTGCAAAAGGAAGGAAGGCCTCAGAAGTAATTTCAAATTCATTAGATTGCAATCTATTCAAGAAGAGATAGATGCAGGTTATGAAGCGGGTAGTATTGAAAGGTTTTTGCTTTGTATCAGAGCCCAAAATAGGTGGACACTGTCCAGGCATCACAATAAATCGGAAATGTTCTGATTCTTCTACGGTAGGGTCATAAAAGGCAAAATTCAATAGCCTTTTGGCATAATGCTCAAAATTTTTAATATCCTTATTCACTGTGAATAGCATTAAAGTGGAATCGATGGCGGCGAGGATATGAATATTGTCCATTATGCTCTCATGACAATACAGGCATGCACTTTTTAAGTTATGCTCGAGGGCTTCTATACAATTTGTATCAGAGGCAGTTTTTTTGGGAATTAAACAACTGCTTTCCAACACTATCTCAGATGGAATGAGTTTGAGTTGAAGACAGGTGAATAAAAATTCCGTTAAAGACTTTGTGCGGTCTATCTGGTAGATATTGCGGCAAATATTTTTCATTAGACTGCTAAATTCTGGCGTACCGAAAACACTACTATATTTTAGCCTCTCTTGTTTATTCATTGTCATTGAGATGGATGTTAGGATGAGAAATAGAAGATCATAGAAAGTTTTTTCGGATTTCATAATCAATGGTTCATGATGCTGGACAAGCCATTGCAAAACTGTAACCCAGACAGGATCCTCAACGGTTAATAATTCCTTCACCTTAGAAATGAAATTAAGTAACTCATGAATATCCTGTTGCAATGAGTTGTTGAAAATGTTTTGGATAGCAAGGGACAAAGCTGTTTTATTTTTTAAAATAATAGTCTTGCTTTTAGGGTCGCTGCATAGGTCTATGCATACATTTATTTTTCCGAAAACTATTTGGGCTAGAACCGTTTGCTTTTCCTTAAGTGTTGCAGCTAATACATGACACAGGGGGCTAAATACGCAGTGCAGGGAATCTGAATGCATAGAGAGATTTTCTATTATAGCTTGAATATACGACATTTTCGTACTCAAGTCTTCCAAGGACAAAAGATGGGTTAAAAAAATTCCCTGAAGAGTACTTACTTTCGCATCCGATGTGAAATTTCTCAACAGAACCATTACGCTTTCCGGGATCATAAAAAAATGCGCTTTAAATGGATCGGCAGCGGTGCAAGCTAGGACAATAGCCCTATAATGCAGTTCCTTTTCTAAGAGGGGTGCGCCTTCAAGCTCTGACGCGGGGGGAAGGGGGTGGCAAGTGATCCAGGAAGAAAGTAAATTCTCTGTAAGTTTCTTGTCTTTCAATGTCGGTATTCTTGCTAAGCATATTTTCCACACATTATTTTTGAGTATGGTGGGTGTTTTTAAAACTAGCTCAAGCAATTCTCTAAATGTATTAGAGTCATCTTGGGGGACTAGAGTGAATAATGTGTTGAATATCTCGTTCATCTCTACGCTGAGCTGTTCCATCATCCTGTCAGCCCGGAAAATTTGCGTACAAGCAGTGATTTTTTTCTCTTGTATAAGTTCATTTAGGACGATGTGAATATGCTCATACCAATTGCCATTCCTACAGGGGGGCAACAAGAGCAGCCTTTTAGCTTTTTCTTCCGGAGTGCGGCATTCATAAAAAAGATGAGTGCTCTTAAGCAGATAAACAGCAAACGGTTCCAATATGTCTTTATGAACCTTTCTGTTGTAGCCTTCGTACATTTGCAAGACGAAGAAGAATAGAGAACTGTCGAAGTGATTTTGTAATAATATACAAGAACAGCGGATGCGTTCATCCAGGCTGAAAAATTCAAGTATGATGGAGGACTTAATCCAGGTAGTAGCTTGGATCGGGCTATGTATAGTCATTTCCGCTATCATCCTCTGTACGATGAAATGCAGCTGTTGTATCTGAGTGGGGGTTAATTCATGTTGTTTGGCAATAAGGAGCTTGGCGTGGTCCTCAGCATTACTGGGCGAAGTGCTTATCCTATGCGCTAGCAGATCTAAGTCTAGCTGACAACACAATTGCCTTAACTCAGGTAATGTCTGTACAAATTCTTTCAGCTTATGATGGCGGTTTACAGAGTCGTGGTGGACTGCCGCTAATTTGAGTTTGTGTATTAAGCTCTCCCACATGGAAATAGGAAGTGTGGAACCATTTTTTAAGACTTGAATTAACTGCATTGTTATTTCGAAGGTATCAGGATCATTTTCATGGGCCAGCCTTCTCAGCAGACGGGAAAGAAGATCCGTTTTATTCCTTAACAGCATAGAGTCATGTGTGCAGATTAACCGGACAACAGGCGTGAGAGAATTCAGCTTACGTGTTAAAAGCTTTTCTCCCAAATGGCAAAGCGGTTCTAATAAGAATTCTCCTGCAGGTCTATTAGGGTAGGAATAGCATTTATTAAACACCTGCAAGATCAGCTCTAGGGGAATATTATCATCTTCCATCAAATCTTTTAAGATAGCTGTTATGCTATCTTGCATGCTCTGGATCTTTTCAGGAGCTTTGTTGAAAAGCTTAAGAAGAATGTGCGCTTTTTGGCGCTGGCTTTTGGAAGCCTCCTGGATGAATAGTTCGTGTAAATCCGGAAGGTATTCCGTTCCCTCCAGAACCTTCTGTAAAGGCGTACCTATTAAGGTGAAGAATATGCCTGGCAAGCGGATGTTCTGGCGGATGAATTGATAAAGGGCCGTTTTGTCTTCTGCTGTTTTAGCCTCTGCAATTTTGCCTTGGAGGATATCATCAATTGTCCCCATCTTGAAGAGAGGTAGTGCATCTAGAGGCAGAAATGGAAGAAAAGGTAGGCAGAGGGGAAGTAATGTAGGCTTGACCTCTGAGATGCGTTGGACAAGGGCGTGCAGCCGCGCCCCTTCGCCCGGGACAGTAAAGTTCTCCAGGCAGGACTGGATATAGAATAGGAAAGGCTTCAAACAATCTAAAGCAATAGCGTGGGCAGGCAAAGTGAGAAACCTGTCGGCATAGATTGCGAATAGCTGCTTTTGTTGCGCGGTGTCAAAGTCATGCGGAAGCAGGGATTCCCAAACCTGAAGTAAAGCGCTCGGCTGTACCTTCCAAATGTTTTCCATAAAGGGGAGATAAGCTTGGAAAGAGCGTTTTTCAGCTTTGAGGTTGATAACCCAATGCTTGGCTGCAATCTCACAGCAGCGGGGGTGTTTGGTCAAAGCTAATGCGTTCAACCAGAGAGGCAGAGAAAAGGCCTGTGTCTTAGGATGCAGAAAAGGGGGAGCATCTTTTTGAGCCAGGGCGGAAAGGTGTTTTTTGGCTAGGCGGATGCCGAAATCTTTGATCTTTGGATCGGAGGAGTTTAACAACACGGGAAAGGCATAGCAGAGGAGGCTCTCATCGACAAAATCTGCATCATAGGCCTTTAACGCAACTAGAATGGATGTTCCTACAACATTTAAGAAAGAGTCAGTGGATAATACGAACTTATGCGCTAGTGCAGCGGTATCAGAAAGGGAGCAGGGCAGCTTTTGCGCATTGCGTGCAATCACACTTTCCTCTGCAAGATTGGTTTCCGGCAGGCTGACAAAGCTTAAAAAAAGATCTAATAGTTTTCCTGTATGTATAGACTCACTATAGAATGCAGTGTAATGCTCTTCCAGAGAATGGCACAGTGTCAGAAGGTCAGGATTCAAGGCAATTTGCAGATCTTCTTCGACTTGGAGGTACAATGCGGGGTGGTTAGAGCCATGATGGCGTGAAATACTATAGGAGGTGTTTTCGCAGCGGGATGCAAAGCTCAAGGACAAAAGGCCCGCTATCCCCAGTACACCTTCCAACATATCGCAAGGCAACTTGCTCTCTAAAATGAACCTGTAGAATGGATTTAGATGAAACAGTATGCCCTTGCTCTTTTCATTACGCGGAAAACAACACAAGGGTAGGCATTTCCACGCTTTAGATTGGAGAAGCAGCGGCACCGGATACTGTGGAAATTTATTCAAGCTAGAAAGGAATAAAAACATGCTCCAAATGATGCGTTGAACGGGGGCGTCAGAATGCCCTTTGTTGATGTTGCAGAATTTCTTCGCAATATCTTTTCCCCATGACGGGCCAACAGGATAGCTTTTGAATAATGTGTCCATAAAAGCCGGATAGTCGGCCTCGGAAAAGCAGGCATCTCCATTCAAGGACCGTCGGATGTATTGCACCAAAGCCCGGTCATTTTTGCTTTTCGGCGAATCTACAGCCAATACCTTATATCCGCGGAATAGGGCTGCCTGGAAGATGCTTGTCCCGTTATCGCAAAGCTCTGTCTTAAGATCGGCAGGGTCTTCCGTCAACGAGGAAGGTATGATGGAGATCTCCGGGAGTGTGTCCTTGAAAAGGCCTCCTTTTTCAAAGCGTCCAATCGTCAAGTCGATCCCGCAGTCTCTGAAGCTGATATGGATAAATTGCCCCTGTACAGCTTCATAGTCAATACCGAGCTCTAAGCAGACAGCGGGGATATCGAAAGATTTCGGCAGATCCCGCCCTTTCTTTAATGCGATTTCACATAATATCGCACGTGTATAAGCCTCGACATTATCCCAAAATGAGATTTTCGAATCTTTCGGCGGATTTTGGATCACGATCTTCCAATCGGAATCATGCGGTTTACGTTTGAGGTTCGCAAGGAAGAGGGGAGTGATGAGCTCTTTGGCTTCAGAAGCTTGAATGGCCTGGACGATAGCGTCAGCGAGCTTATAAACAACACTGGATCCCGCAAAAAAGAAGGATTCAATAGGCAAATCTGTATTTTGGGCATTCAAAGCAAAGCGGAGGATCTGCCTTAGGTTGACAGGCACCGAAGATAAACAGCGCGCGCTTAATTCATCATTGACACATGCATTTAGGCACCGAAGAACAGTCTCTCTATCGATAGCAATAGCAGGATTTAAAACACAGCAAGCATCTATGATTTTAGCGACGAAAGCTGCATGCCTTTCTTTATCCAAGGGTGTTTCCGTAGGGAAATATCTATCCGATTCGATATCTGAAGGGGATATTAGAGAGGTCGGATTTATTAGAGGTGGACTATTACTTAGATTTTGGGTGTAAATAATTTTATTATTTAGAGAACTACTTGGAGGAATCATAATTTATCTTTTTAATTACGAAAAAAAGAAGAATTGTATTTGAGTAGTTTGTTCAAGTCAACGAACATCCTCCTGACTGTTAAGGATGATGCTTTTGATGTAAAAGCGTATCCTAGCATAGGAGTGCTGCGACTTTTCCTTACAGTCGGACACATCTTTTTTTCTTAGCCTTTTGTATGGGATATTGTAGTCCTTCAGACTGCATATATGTGTTTAAACAATACCTAGGGCGATGCCCTAGGCTAGATTAATTTTGGGCCTTCAGCCCAATGTCCGTTTTGTATACATCTGTTGACTGGACGATTAGGGCTGAAAGCCCGTAATTATAATAGCCTAGGGCATCGCCCTAGGTAACAGAATACCTCTATATGCAGTCTGAAGGACTACAATAATTTGAAGATAGATTCCAATATAATGCAAGAAAAAGATGTGTCCGACTGTAAGGAAAAGTCGCCGCACTTCTATGCTAGGACAAGGTTGCTGATACTTCGGGATTAATACTAACCCTACATCTTCTCGACAGTCTCAACACCTAGCAAATCCAAGCCTAATTTCATTGTGGTCGCAAAAAGCTCGCACAAAAGAAGACGTGACTTCTCTTCGGGAGTGCCTTCTACACGGCAATCTCTAAAAAAGGCATTGAAGTTCTCAGCTAACCCGTACAGATAATCGCAAAGTCGATTGGGAAGAAGATCTGCGGACACGCTGTCCAAAGTTTCTTCAAAACGCAATAAATGCAGGGCTAAAGTAACTTCAGAAGGGTGTGTTAGAGTAATGGTGGCTGCACGTTTCAGTTCATCGATATTTGCACCCGTGCGCCGCTTGATCCCTTCTGCACGAACATAAGAATACATAAGGAATGCTGCTGTATTACCATCAAAACGGAGCATACGCTCATAGCTGAAAACATAATTGCTAGTACGGTGACATGATAGATCCGCATATTTGACAGCACTAATACCTAAAACGTGTGCAATATGTTTGATTTCTTCTTCGGATAGTCCGGGATTTTTTTCCCTAAGGATTTTTTCAGCTTCAATAATCGCATTGTCCAATAGGTCCATAAGTCTTTCTGTAGTTCCGGAACGGGTCTTGAATTTTTTCCCGTCTTCGCCAAGAACCAGTCCAAATGGAACATGTTCCGTTTTTACTTTGCTTGGGTCAACATAGCCGGCTTTTTCTGCTGCCTTAAAGATCATATCAAAGTGTGTGGCTTGTCCGGCATCTGTGACATAGATAAGACGATCGCCTTTTTCTTCCTGCACTCTTTGTTTGATTGCAGCCATGTCGGTTGTGTCGTAATTGAAGCCGCCATCGGATTTTTGTACCATTAGGGGCAGTGCATCACCCTCGCGGTTTTTAAAACCTTCCAGGAAGATACATTTTGCCCCATCGGAAATTTCAACTAACCCTTTTGCTTCCAATTCCGCCACTATACCGGCCAATTGGGGATTGTAAAAGGATTCGCCTCTTTCTTGGAGCTTAATATTCAAGAGATCATAGATCTCTTGATACGCTTTGCGGGAAATCTCACAAATAATTTCCCAAGCTTTCTTTGCTTCGGCATCGCCGCTCTGGAGTTTGACCACTTCTTGCTGGGAGGTAAGTTTAAAAGCAGGGTCGTTATCAAAGAGGGCTTTAGATTCTTTATACCAACCCACCAGGTGCGTGAGATCAGTATTTTCTTCTCCTGTAAGAACGTTCGGATGATTGCGTTTTAGAAATGCGATCAGCATTCCAAATGCTGTACCCCAATCTCCAATATGGTTAAGGCGTAATACATTGTTCCCTTGAAATTCCAACACCCGTGCAAGGCAATCACCGATAATTGTCGAACGTAAATGCCCTACGTGCATTTCTTTTGCCGTATTAGGGGAAGAGAAGTCGATGATGATGTTTTGGGCAGGCGTAGTTCTATTCACACCTAAGCGTGGATCATTCAGGATTTGATTGGAGCTTTTCTCAAGGAATTTCTCATCCAAAGTAATATTTATAAAGCCGGGACCGGCAATTTCAATTTTAGAAATAAAGGGACTTTGCAGTTTGGCAACAATCTCGTTAGCAATAACCCTGGGCGGTTTTTGCAAGACTTTCGCAAGCTTCATAGCGGAATTGCACTGGTAATGACCGAACTGAGGTTGTGTGCTTTGAGATACTTCTACAAACTGAGCGTGTGTATCTTTGATTTCCGGGAAAGCATCTTGGAGAGCTTGGCTGCAAATAGTAGAGACTTGTTGTAATAAATTCATTTTGAATTACTTATTGGTAAAGAAAAAGCTAAAAGTTTGTGAATAAATGCTAAACGAGCCCGGCAAAAAACTCAAGCGGGTTAAAATATTGGTAGGCTACGCTTACCGATTCCGGCTGCAATATTATGTTCAGCAAGTTTATCTGCAATAATGCTCGTCGCCCTGTCCTCTGCTTTGGACTTTGCAAAAATCTGCAGTAAAGTCTCAAAGATGAGATGGGTTTGATCCCTTGCTTCTATGGCCTTATATCCTGTTTTTTCGAACTCGGCAGTTGCGTTGATGACACCGCCTGCATTGATAGCATAATCGGGAGCGTACAGTATCCCTCTCTTATGCAGTTGGATTGCATCATCAGGCGTGGATAACTGATTGTTGGCTGCACCGGCAACAGCTAGACAGCGTAATTTTGGAATTGTTTGAGGATTGATAATACCCCCTAAGGCACAGGGAGCTAAAATGTCGCATTCTACTGCTGCATATTCTGCAGGGGATACTTGCTTAGCGCTATATTCATGGCAGAAACGTGTTGTGCGCTCAGCGTCCAAGTCGCATAATATCAAATCTGCTCCCTGCCAAAAAAGCATTTCGGCTAAGTTCGATCCGACATGGCCCAGACCTTGTATTGCGATGGATCGCCCTTTTAAGGAGGTAGAACCCCATAAGGTCATCGCTACCGCTTGCAGGCCTCGCACAACTCCCCAAGCCGTGAAACGGCTGGGATCTCCGCTGCTGTAATTTGTGGGAAGCGCAGCTACATAGGGAGTGCTCTCACGGATAAATAACAGATCTTGCGGCGTGGAGCCTACATCTTCAGCAACTATGTATGAACCTTTTAACAGATCAACGACTTTTCCGAATGCCTGCAGCAATGAAGGAGTTTTCCCTGTCTTTGGGTCAGCTATGATTACGCTTTTGCCGCCGCCGATCCCGATTTTGCATAGAGCCGTCTTGTAAGTCATTGCCTTAGCTAGACGTAGGGCATCTTCTAGCGCATCATTCTCGGAAGAGTAAGGGAAAATCCGTACGCCTCCTAAACTGGGTCCGAGTTTTGTAGAGTGAACCACAATAATACAGTGCAGCATGACAGAGGGGTCTTTGGCCACGATAACTTTCTCGTAATCTGGGATCTCCAGCGTTTCTATTGTCAGCATAAGTTTGACCATTGGGTAGTGAGTTAGTAGGGATTTCAGCTGATGGGCCCTATTTGACTTATATACAAGTTATAGTTATCTTAATGTGTCTCTAATCCCTTAATTATCATTTATCTGTTTGAGGTTGCAATGACAAAAACTGTCATCACAGACGATGTAAGAAACCTATTGAAAGATTATCTCACAACTAATCGCCCCGCTGAGCTGGTTCATACATACCTGTTTTACATTGAAAATAGCTATCAACTCCAGCCCGTACTCTACGCTAAAGAAAAAAAAATTTACCAAAGTGCTGATGATGTTGTCAATGAACTGGAAAAAGAAAACAAGCTTTGGCACGAAGCAGAAATAAAAATCAACTTTGGTTCCCACAGCGTCGATGAAAACACCAAGAAAATTTATATCTGCCCCTTTACCGGCAAAGTTTTTGGTGACAATACCCATCCCAATCCTCAAGATGCTATCTATGATTGGGTATCAAAATGCCCCGAAAATACCGAACGCGTAGGCGGTTTACGTGTAAAACGCTTTTTCGTATCCGAAGATCCTGATGTGATCCGCAATTACATACCACAGCATAGGCCAAAAGACGCTATCGTCAAGACAGTATACTCATCTGTCCTAAGCGGAAAACTTTTCAACAGCAAAGAAGCTGTCATCAGAGATTTTAAGAAAAACTACCTCAAGCGCCTGTCTATCATGGAAGTGCAAAATCAAAACCGTTTCGAGATTGATGACCGTTTCGTTGTTTTCCTGCAAAACTACTTACAAGAAGATAAAATCGCCGCTTTTGTTGAAACATTAGTCGGTGACACGGAATTGGCGCCCTATGTCGAGCAATGGCTGGAATAACATTATTAGCGAAAGCCCCGAAGATACAAAAGAAATAGCAAGAAATTGGTCTCAAACTTTAGTTAAAGGGTCCATTGTTATTCTTGAGGGAGATCTTGGAGCGGGGAAGACAACTTTTATTAAAGGCCTCGCTCAAGGTCTAGGCAATATTTCCGCCGATTCTGTCCAAAGCCCCACCTTCACTTATATGCATATATATGAAGGCGGTCGCTTGCCTCTTTATCATTTTGATCTATATCGATTGAAAGGTGCGGACGAATTTTTGCAACACGGTTTTGATGAATTCATTGAAGGGGAAGGCATTAGCTGCATCGAATGGCCGGATAGAATAGCCGGTTTGCTTCAGCCCCCCTACTGGAAAATAGTAATAACGCATGTGGATCCATCCACTCGTCGTTTGGAGATTAAACATTATGGCTAAATTCAATTTGCAAGGCGTTCAATTTGTCGCTTCAGCTCCCTCAGTGGAAAAACTTCCCACCGTCAGGGATGAGTCAGGCAACGTTCTTCCCGAAGTAGCTGTTATTGGCCGCTCCAACGTGGGTAAATCCAGCCTGCTCAATATGGTATTCAATACCAAAAGCCTAGTAAAAACCTCCTCCACTCCCGGAAAAACGCGTGCCATCAATATTTTTGCCCTCAAAGATACTGTCGCTTTTGCCGACCTCCCAGGTTATGGCTATGCAGCAGTCTCCAATGAGATCCAAAAAGAATGGGCTCCAATGATAAAGGGGTATTTTGAGAGAAGAAAAGGTCTTACCGTGACTTTGTTCCTCTTTGATATCCGCCGCGATCCTAATGAAGAAGACCGCAGACTAATGCAGTGGCTTGCCAACCAAGATAAGGCCGTCATCTTAGTCATTACCAAAACAGATAAAGTGTCCAAAGGACAAGTTCAAGGACGCTGCAAGCGTATTTTAGCTGGCTTAGGAGTAGAAAATTTACATTTTATCGCTTGCTCAGCCTTGAAAAAGGAAGGACGCGATAATCTCCTAAGAATGCTTTCAGACGCATTGCAAAATGAATCTCAATCTAATGAACAACCCCAAACTTCATGAATTTCTTAGAAAAACAGCAGCAATTTGTTTGTATCGATTGCGAGACAACAGGCCTAGACCCAAAAAATGACCGTGTTATCGAAGTTGCAGCTGTCATCTTCACGCTTGAGCAAGACATTGAGGGCTTTGAATCTCTGATTAATCCTCAAATGATTATTCCTGAAGCTTCCATCAAAATTCACCATATTACCGACTCCATGGTTGTAGGAAAACCTCTTTTACCTGAAGTTCTTCCTAAATTGATCAAAATGATCGGAAGACTTCCTATTGTAGGCCATGGCGTAGGTTTTGATATTGCCCTATTGGCCGAAGCTGCTGAAAAAGCGAGCATACCTCATTCTCTCTCATTCAATAAAGTTATCGACACATTGCGAATGGCACGGCTTTATGGAGAATCTCCCATTAACTCCCTCCTACAGCTAGGCAAGCACTTTAATATCGAAGTAGAAGGTACGCATAGGGCAATGACAGATGTCATGATCAACGTAGGCGTCTTTAAATACTTGTTTAAACAATACCGTACTCTAAATCAACTCTACGCTGCCTTGGATAAACCGATATTAATGAAAAAGATGCCTTTAGGAAAGCATAAGGGGCGTTTACTTAAAGATTTGCCTCTGGATTATCTACTTTGGGCTGCCAAAAAAGAATTCGATATGGACCTGTTATTCTCTCTTCGCAGCGAGGTAAATCGCCGCAAAAAGGGAAACTTGTTTAATCAATCAGCTAATCCGTTTACTACATTGTAATTAGTGACCATAAAGCAGTGAGCAAAAAATCCTTTGCTCACTTTTGTTTCTACTGAATCAGTTTGTATGCCTTAATGCCCAGCAATGGTGTATTTTCTTTATAGAGAGGGAAATTGTTGAGGCGTGGGGATTGCCTTGAGTAAACTCACGCTCTAAATTCCACAATGCTTCTACTACTCTTTTTTGAGCATCGCTATAAGTTTGGCGTTTATGCTCATCCTTATAGATATGGCAAATTTGTTCTTTCATCTCTTTGTAAATAGTCTCTAAACGATCCCGCGACACATCATAACTCCCGCTTTTCAGCTCGCGCAATAAAACTTCATAACGTTCATAAGCTGCAATTCCTTTTACCCTAGAATTCAGATCCCTACAGCTTAAGATGTGTTTAAGTAAACTATGTTGGATAGCTTGTTGTTGAGCTTCGAGAATAAGGATTTTGTAAGGGATAGACTCAATAATTTTGGGAGGAGGTAAGGCTAGCCAAGGATTGGGCTCTATTGTAATAGAGTGTGTTTTTAAAATTCTTCTATATTTATTAAGAAGTTGTTCTGTAAATTTATTTCTATTAAATATAGAGGTGATGTTTATATTTGTAATTAACTCCTTCCTTATAATTTTATTTTCCATAAGTGTTTGGTTTGTATTTAAATTAATTTTTAATTGTATAATAAAAATATAGTAAAATTGGAGGTTTTTATGTCTGGCGCTGAATTCCCTTCTGCCTCTCCAACTCATGCTTATAATCCAGATTTAAATATTCCCGGAAGTAGAAAAGCTGTGGCTCTATCTCCGAGTGTAACAAATATAATTGCAGACATTGGAAAGGAAGTCACAGACAGTACTAAAAATGTTTTGCAGTCAAAGTCACGCCAATTTCCAAATAAACCTTTACCTTCATTACCTTCCGTTGTGAAGCCAAAAGGGGAGCATGTAGAAATACATCAGAAGGAACAACAACTATCCCCAAATATGGATGGAAATTTAGAGTCCATAGAACTTCCACCTGATGAGCCCCCTCCGCTAGAACCTGCAGTGGAAGAAGAAAATCAAGCCTCCAGTGAAAATAATACAAGTGAGCCCGCCCTTCAGGAATCAGCGCATAACGAAAGGCTAGAAAATCAAGCCTCCAGTGAAAATAATACAAGTGAGCCCGCCCTTCAGGAATCAGCGCATAACGAAAGGCTAGAAAATCTTACTTCTCTGGAAGACTTAGACAAACCTGAGGTGGATGAGTTGCAAAAACCTGGTGTCGGAGAATCGAGTCATTCTGAAAAACCCGCTAAATCTAAAAATCTCAAACACACTATTGCCAGTTTAGTTTCTGAAATTACACATGAAATAAAACACTCTGAAATTCCAGGTGAATTATCGGCTAAGATACGTTCCATAGTGAAATTTTCACTTAAACAAGGAGACTACTTACTGTCCAAAGTTGAGCATTTCAAGGAAAAAGTCACCGCGAAGGTAGCTTCAACGAGCAGTCGCACTAGCCAAGAAGGGGGAGTGAGTGGAACTAATGCTAGGCCCTCTTCATCAAAAGCAGAAAATGCAACAGCCTCTTCAACCCCAGCGCCTATTACACATGGACAACTCAGTTCTCCGGATGTGTATCTCTATTACGGAGGGAAAGTTATGGATGCCATACTTTCTGAAGACGCCGGTGCCCGTGGATTATTTCGCATTCCGGCAACACGAGAGGAAATAGTTAAAACTCTGAGTCTGGCTAGAGAATCCAAATCAGTAGACGAATTCTCCGAAAAAGCAAACGTAAAAGGTACAGCTTTGGAGTTAACGGGAATCTACAAAAATTTCTTTATGAATATGCCTATAGAATTGCGGAAAAATTTTGTTGAAATAGGTAAATCCGAGGAAATAATGAAAAATGTAGGAGAGGGTAAAATTTCTATAGAAGAGGGTGCAAAACAATTTTTTGCAAATCTAGAGGCAGCAAAAGAGACGCATCCCAAAGAATATGCACTTTTTAAAGATCTTATCGATATTATGACAGTGACCTATATGAAAGATTGGAGTCACCAAAATAATCCCTCCGTTCAGAATATGGTAATAGGCTCGCCTTTTTTTGTAATGCTGCTATTCAATCCTGCAGAGGGAAATGATGCAGCGTCCCTACAGAGGGAATTAACAACCCTAAATTCTATGAATACCTTAGCAGAAGCAATTATCCTTCAAAATGGAATAGATAAATTCCCTGAACAAGCGAAATTATTTACATAGAGATCGAAGATAGACTTAACTAAGGCGACAGTCGGGTTATATTCCAATTGCCGCCCTCTTTGAGATATAAAAATCTATCGTGTAAGCGTGCTTCACTTCCCTGCCAAAATTCAAAAGTAGCCGGTGTAAAACGATACCCACCCCAATGCCGCGGACAAGGAATATCCTTGCCCTCATAAAGTTTTTCAGCTTGACTGTATGCACTTTCAAGGGAGCTTTTGGCATGCACCGGCATATCCTGGCGTGATGCCCACGCCCCTAATTGGCTTTTACGCGGTCTGTGCGCGAAATACTCTTCAGAAATTTCACGAGAGGTTTTCTTCACAGTTCCCTCCATCCGTATCTGCCTTTCTATATTACCCCACCAAAATGTGATCGCGGCATAAGGGTTTGCATCCAGCTCATAGGCTTTTCTACTCCCATAATTGGTGAAAAACAGAAGGCCGTCTTCATCAAAATGTTTCATTAATAGGGCTCTGCAGGAAGGTTTACCATCGTTTGTAGCAGTCGATAGCAGGAAGGCATTAGGCTCCATGGCTCCGCTTTCTTTGGCACTTAGGAACCAGGCATTAAATAGTTGAAAAGGACTTGGCAGCAGATCTTGGCGAGTCAATCCGCGATTTCCATATTCTTTGCGTAAATCTTGAAATGTAAAAATATAGTTTTCTGCCATTGACAAGCCTCAGAAGCTTTATGTTATAACAATCTCAACACAGGAGAATTTCCCATGGCGCAGAAATTGTCAATCTCAGATCTCAATCTTCATAATAAAAAAGTTTTGATGAGGGTCGATTTCAATGTTCCTTTGGATGATTCCCACCAAATTACCGACGACACACGTATTTCTGCCTCCCTTCCCTCCATCAGGCATATCCTTAAGAACGGCGGCTCCGTGATATTAATGAGCCATTTGGGCCGGCCTAATGGGGAAGTTAACCCGGAATTTTCTCTGAAGCCATGCGCAGCCCGCCTTTCAATTCTCCTGGACCACCCTATCATGATGGCGCCCGACTGCATAGGGCCCGATGTTGAGAGACTGGTTTCCCAACTTAAACCGGGACAAGTTCTGCTCTTGGAAAACTTACGTTTTCATAAAGGAGAAGAAAAACCTGAAAAGGACCCCTCCTTTGCTAAAAGCCTCGCTTCCCTAGGCGATTTATATATTAACGACGCGTTCGGCACTGCGCATCGCGCCCATGCCTCCACTGCTGCGATTGCACAATATTTTCCGGGTAAAGCTGCGGCAGGCTTTCTCCTGCAAAAGGAAATAGAATTTATAGGCCATACGCTGGAAAATCCAAAAAGGCCTTTTCAAGCCATCATTGGCGGAGCCAAAATCTCGACAAAACTGGGAGTTATCCGCTCTCTATTAAAAAAAGTCGATACTTTATTGATTGGCGGCGGCATGTCTTTTACTTTCTTTAAGGCACAAGGGTACGCTATCGGCAACTCCATTCACGAGGACGAGATGCTGAATGAAGCCAAAAGTATTTTGGAAAGTGTAAAAGGCCAGCCTAACCGATTGATCCTTCCTGTAGATATTGTCATCGCCAATGCCATCAAAGAAGATGCGGAAACAAGAATTATTGATCCGACGAAGGGAATTCCTGAAGGTTTTGAAGGTGTAGATATTGGTCCGGAAACTATAAGGCAGTTTTCTTCTCATCTCCAAAAAGCTGGAACAGTCATTTGGAATGGGCCACTCGGTGTCTTCGAGGTACCAAAATTTGCCGCAGGAACAAGAGCAATAGCCAACACCGTAGCAAACATCCAAGCAACCACGATCGTAGGGGGCGGAGACTCCATCGCTGCCCTTCAACAGATGGGCCTAGCCGATTCCATTTCACATCTTTCTACCGGGGGAGGGGCTACTCTAGAGTATATTGAGTTTGGTAAACTCCCTGGTATTGAGTCACTTAGCGATAAAAAATGAGATTTTTTTTGATGTAGAAACGAACCTAGCTTTCGGGTCATATATACAAAATATTTGATGTAATTATCTATAAAATCAAACTATCCACTTCGTATCAATTTAGGTTTATTTACTATTATATTGAATTTAATTCAAATTAGTTTTAAACTTAAAGTGAAACTAAATTAAAAGCTCCCCCAAAAGGCGGATAAAGTTTGCAAAAAACTGAAGATTGCAGTATAAACTTAGGCAAAATGCGAGCGAGTGGCTCGTATAACCACTTTTTTACTCTTTTTAATGAGTGGAGTAAAAATGCGCCTAACCGGCAAGACTTCGTCGAGATTGTGGCCATGTTCACAAGCTTAAATCTATCAAGTTCGGTGTTGCCCATGCAGAACAGCCCTCCTAAAGCTCTCGCTTTAACCGGAATGGCCCCTTTTGCCCTTTGCGGTAACCCCAGCTTAACTTCTTTTTTCCCTATAAGTTATAATAGCCATAAGGACGTGCATGTCTACTGCTGCACCAGAGACTTCAGAATTTAAAGGATGGCGGGCCTACCTATGGCCTGTACATAACTATGAGCTTAAAAAGCTTCTTCCGATGCTCTGCATATTCTTTCTTATCTCATTTTGCTACAACATATTAAGAACACTCAAAGACCCCCTGGTTATGCATGCTAAGGGCTCCGGAGCAGAAGTCATACCTTTTATTAAAGTATGGGTCATGTTCCCCTGCTCAGTCTTCATGACCTTTCTCTTTACCCGACTTTCCAACCACCTTTCCCGCGAAAGGGTGTTTTATCTGATGACAAGCCTCTTTCTGGCATTTTTTGTCTTCTACGTCGCCATCCTTTATCCTAACCGCACAGCTATCCAACCTGATACATCCACTGACTATTTACGCAGCCTCCTCCCCATTGGGCTCGGCGGAATGATCGCCATGTTTAACAACTGGACCGGCACCGGATTCTATGTAATGGCAGAACTGTGGGGAAACATCATCCTTTTCGTTCTTTTCTGGGGATTTGCTAATCAGATCACCCGCCTGAACGAAGCGAAACGTTTTTATGGCCTTTTTGGTATTGGCGCTAACTTTTCCGGCTTTGTTTCCGGACAGTTAGGCGTGATGATGGCCAAAGGCGCTTACAACCCTAATATTCCTTTCGGCAATACAGCTTGGGAACAATCCCTGATCCTCCAAGTGGCCGCTGTCACCTGTGCCGGTGTCCTAGCTATGCTCCTCTTCCGCTGGTATAACCGTGTAATATTGACCGATGACCGTTACAAGCCTACTGAACATCAAGGCGATGCCAACGGGCAGAAATTCAAGTTCTCTATGCGCGATAATATCGCTACCCTGTTCCGCTCACGCTATGTCCTCTACATTGCCATCATCATGGTTGCCTATAACCTGGTCATCAATCTAGTGGAAGTCTTGTGGAAGCATCAAGTAAAAGAACTTTATCCCGATGCGAATGCCTACAATATCTATATGAATGAAGTTTCTTCGCTTATCGGTGTCATCGCAACCTTTACAGCCCTCTTCATTTCCGGCAACTCGATCCGTAAATGTGGATGGACCTTTACAGCGATGCTGACACCTGTCATCCTCTTCGTGACAAGCATCGGTTTCTTCGGTTTCTTCTTTATGAAAGAATACGGCGTCAACATGTTATGGACTACAATCAGTATGTCGCCATTAGCGATGGTTGTCTTCTTCGGGTCTGCCCAGAACGTCCTAAGCCGCGCTTCTAAATACTCCGTTTTCGATGCAACTAAAGAAATGGCCTTTATCCCTCTCTCGCATGAGCAAAAGATCAAATCCAAAGCTGCCATCGATGGTGTATGTTCCCGTTTAGGTAAATCAGGCGGCGCTTTGATCCACCAATCGCTGCTAGTGTTTTTCGGGTCTCTGTCAGCTTCCGCTCCGTATGTGGGCGTATTCTTACTGACGACAATCGGAATTTGGGGATCGGTGACATATCTGTTAGGAAGAAGATTCAATGCTCTTGTGGCGCCTAAAGCACGTCCACCCGAGCCTGTTAAAGAGGCTGCGCTGGGGGCCGAGGCAATGGTCCTGAAAGAACAGCAAGCTGTTTAATATTGTGTTAAGCAAGATAAGAATAATAAGGATAAATTAGTTCTTCTATGAGTCAGTTTATTAAGTCTTCACCAGTAACATCATTTGGAAAGTGGCGAGGGTATTTTTTCCCTATTCATCGACATGAGTTCATCAAATTTTTGCCGATGATGGCGATGTTAATGCTCATCGTCTTCAATTATACTATCTTGCGCAACATGAAGGACTCAGTCATTGTCACTGCTGCAGGCGCAGAGGTTATCCCCTTTATTAAAGTGTGGGTCATGCTGCCATGTGCGGTCCTCATTACCTTGATTTTTGCCAAGCTAACCAACAGGTTTAGCCAGGAAAAAGTGTATTATCTCATGATTTCCGGCTTCTTAATCTGTTATGGGTTATTTGCTTTTGTATTATACCCTATGCGCGATGCACTCCATCCGCATGAATCAGCCCTCGCATTGATGGACTGGCTTCCTGAAGGCTTTAAGGGCCTGGTCAACATGTACCGTTATTGGACATTCACTCTCTTCTATGTAGTCTCCGAACTATGGAGCAGCATGATCATGACGACGCTCTTCTGGGGCTTGGCCAATGAAGTGTATTCTGTGATCGAGGCACGCCGTTTTTATGGAGTCCTCACTATCGCAGGGAACTTTGCCGGGATTATTGCCAGTGAGGTGACGGTTTTAGTGACCAGTTGGACAACCTCCAACTCTCAGGGCTTTGCCCAAGATTGGGAAAGCGTCATGCAGTATCTGATTGTTGCAGTTATTGGAGCGGGTATTGTGTCGATGGGAATATTCTATTGGATGAACCGCACTGTGTTGGCAGCCCCTGTTTATGAGGAACTACATTCCAGTATCGAGACGATAGAGCATAAAAAGAAAAAGAAAAAACGCCTTTCTATGCGCGAAAGCATTTCCTATCTCTCTAAATCAAAGTACATCATCTGCATCGCAATCATCGTGGTGTCATATAACCTAGTTATCAACTTGGTGGAAGTCGTCTGGAAAGATAAGGTAAGTCAGCTTTATCCCGAATCGGTAGACTACAACACCTACATGGCGCATATCACGATCGCGACCAACATTATTTCCTCTACAGCCGCCTTCTTCATCTCGCAGATCTTGATGGCCTGCGGTTGGACACGTACGGCTCTGGTCACACCGATCATTATGCTCGTCACTTGTACCGGCTTCTTCGGATTCCTATTTGTACAAGATAATATGGTAACGCCTTTTGCATTCCTTGGGGCTACTCCTTTGGCAATAGCTGTATTCTTTGGGGGAGCGCAGAACTGCTTGAGCCGTGCCGCTAAGTTCTCTGTTTTTGATGCGACAAAAGAAATGTCGTTCATCCCCTTAGATCATGAGAGCAAGTTAAAAGGTAAAGCAGCGATCGATGGCGTAGGCTCTCGTTTAGGTAAGTCAGGCGGATCCCTTATCCACCAAGGCTTGTTGATGATCTTCTCTACTTTATCAGCAATTACCCCTTTTGTCGGAGTTATCCTTATGATTGTCATCATCGGATGGATTGCCGCAGTGCGTATGCTAGGTGTGCAATTTAACGTTATTGTCGATAAGCAAGAGCGTGAGGCGAATAGAAAAGAGCCCGAATCCGTTGCATCTACCCTGCAGGAATGTGTGCCGGCAAACGCGTAACTAATTACTCTATTGTGCGGAAGGATAGCTCGGCTAAGGCCGCACAACCAATAATCCCAAAGCCCAGATATACAGCAGGAGGAATAGTTACTCCTGCTAACAATAAAATAAAGACAGCAAATTGCAGCGTCGTTGCAATCTTTCCACTCCATATCGCTTTGACACGATAAGTTTTTAATGTCCCATTCAGCCACAAATAGACTCCATAAAGCAGAACAGCGATATCGCGGCTGAAAAGCGCAGAGCATTCCCAAGGTGTAAGATAGCTTTCCCACAATAATGTGCCGATGACAATGGCAGCAAAAAGCTTATCCATAATAGGATCAAGGATAGTTCCAAAGGAAGTTGTCTGATTCCAGCGGCGGGCTAAGAAACCGTCTAAGCCATCGCTTAATCCAGCCAATATCAGAATTGCGATACGCATTTCATTGCTGGCAGGATAAAAAAATAAAGCAAGAGGCAGTCGGAGTAAAGTGATCAGGTTAGGTAAATTCCACATAGCTCTTCTGAAAAGAATAAATTGCCAGCATAACATACCCCTCTAGGGAGAGGCAATTTATATGAAATCAAACTCTAAAACGGGCAAGAGTCTTTAGTTTTTAGTGGTGTAAATATGAGTTTATTCATTATAGCAAACGGGAAAGTTAAGGCCTTGACCGGAGGAAATTTTGGGTACTATCGGAAGTTACTTATTAGACAAACTCTACGCTAAAGGAGTGAAGCATATCTTTGGCGTACCGGGAGACTATATTCTGCGCTTTGATAAGCTGATAGAGCAACATCCGATAGAGTATGTGAATGCAACACGCGAAAATACCGCCGGATATATGGCAGATACCTACGGCCGTATTAATGGACTAGGCGTGGCATGCATTACCTATGGCGTTGGAGTGAATATTGCCAATGCAATGGCCCAAGCCTTAGTGGAAAGTTCACCTATGGTCGTCATCTCCGGAGCGGCAGGAGCAAAAGAATTAAGCCATTCATCCTTATTGCATCATACGATCAATACAGATCTAAAAGAGGGCAGGGATGTCACACAGATGGAAATTTTTCGCCACGTTACAGTGGACAGGGCTTTAATCAATGACCCTTTGACAGCACAAGAGCAAATCGACCGCGTCATAGACAATTGCCTTCGCTATAAAAAACCGGTCTATTTGGAAATCCCCAGAGATATGGTCGACAAGTCCGTCACCTTACGCTCTAGCTTGCAAAGCAAAACCTATCCTATGGATGGTGATGCTCTAAACGAAGCATTAACTGAAGTTTCCTCGCTCTTGAAAAAATGTCAAAGCCCCGTTTTATGGATCGGACACGAAATTCAACGCTATGGTTTAGTCGATGCCGTGCTGCAGTTTGCAGAGAAATATAATATTCCTATTACGACCTCTTTATTAGGGAAAAGCGCTATCAGCGAATACCATCCTCTTTTTGTGGGCGTTTATCAGGGAGCTTTAAGTCGTCCTGAAGTCAAGGAATTTGTGGAAAACTGCGACATGTTGATTCAGTTGGGTGTCTTGCTAAGCGATGTCAATACAGGAATTTTTTCCGCACAGTTTCCACAAAAATATCACATCAGCGCAGACGCTAACAATATCACCATTGGCAAGCATGGGTACAAGGGAGTAGGCTTATCCCCCTTTATCCAAGCATTAGCAGATTTAAAAGCGAACCTCAGATTTGGCAGCGATTTTCCTGCCAATATCGACCGTCCTTCCACCTTATCCCATCATAATTCAAAATCAAAGATGACATCTAAGTACCTCTTTGAAGCCCTAGAGAAAAATTTGAAGCACGATCATGTCATCGTCACAGATATAGGGGACTGCTTATTTGGATGCACAGACCTTACAGTGGAGCAAAATGCCTTCTTTGCTTGCGCCTATTTTGCAAGCCTAGGTTTCAGTGTGCCTGCAGCAATTACAGCCCAACTGCTCATGCCTAAAAAGCGTGTCATTGCCCTTGTCGGTGATGGAGCCTTTCAAATGACCTCGACGGAGCTTTCTACAGCTGTACGTTATGGCATCGATCCTGTGATCATCGTCTTGAATAATCACGGCTATGGAACAGAGCGACCTTTAATTGAAGGCAAGTTCAATGACATCGTCGATTGGAAATATGCTGAACTGCCCAAACTTCTGGGCGGGGGGAAAGGTTTGAAAGTTAAAACGTCCGACCAGTTTGATGAAGCCTTAAAGGAGGCTTTAAAGACCCGAGGGCAGTTTTGTCTGATCGAAGTAGAATTAGGTAAAACAGACTTTTCACCTGCAATGCAGCGCTTTAGCGAACTGGTTGCTCCCCGAACCTAAATGAAGGTTAAGCAAAAAAATAATTCAGTGAGCAAATCATCGGATTATGAGACCCTTGCACTTCCACAAACCAGCGTAAATACATAGGCCATTAAATTCAGTGGTTTATGAAGAAAGCAATTGTGCCGCTTTGCTCCATACCAGTTTTTTCCAGTCTAGTGCGTAAAATTTGCGTAAGAAATAGATGGCCGACTCTTTGAGACTTTTCCCCTGAAATTTTCTGTTCTGTAATTCAATAGAAAGATAGAATTTATCTCTATATTAAAAAGCATCTAGCCTTGTGAGTTAGTCAATGAGCCGCTACGTGACATTTGATCTTGATGAATTGGGGTCAACAAAATTTCAAGAACTTTGTAATTCTCTATTACTAAAACATTTTAGTCCTTTAATCCATTGTATGGTAAGGCCAGGTAGAGATGGACAATGTGATGGCAGGCTTAACGGGCTACCTGTCAATTACTCAGATTTAATCAATCGGCCTTTCAAATATAAGGTAGATGGAAAAGGTGTTATTTGGTTTTTTCAGGCTAAACATACTCAAAAGGAAGACGGATTAGATAGGCAAAAAGCTGTGCTAAGTGCCTTTAAAAAAGAGATTTCTGATTGGAAAAAAAAGGTTTTAGAAGAACGTCCAACGCACTACATCTTATTGACAAACGTGAACCTCATGGAATCCACTGCAAAGCAAATTCAATCATCAGGTGATGAGTTTTTTGTCCATTTTGAGATTTGGCATGAACCTAAAATAAGTTGTTTTATAAATGGTGATGAAGCATTACAAAAAACATTTTATCCACACCGTTCTACTAGTTTAAATCTTATTACTGAGGATGCGTTAAAACAAGTATTAACAAGCGTGAATGTTGAAAAAAACATGCTGACTGTTTCTCAATCCGAGCGGAATACAGTAAGAAATATAGAAGAATTCATAAAAATCTTAGTTGAATATGAAATTAATTTTCAAAAAATAAATGATTCTTTTGCTCGAAATCTTAAGATATTCACTCAGACAGAAGATCCTCCAGAAGAATGGATAATTTATGAATATGTTAGTAAGGAAGAAGGAATTTTAATTTTATCTGAAAAAATCACCGAACTACAAAAATTAGCAAATAAAGTTGCTCGAAACGAAATTCAAGTAACTAAATGGAATAGGCATTTGGGGGAAGAGATATGTAAAGGTGAAATCATTATTGCCTTCGCATGTGATCCAGAAATAGAATTACAATTAGAAACCCTTCTAGGCTCTGTATTCAATTATATGCCGATTGAATCTCTTGCTTATTCTGAGGTTGATAAAAATCTACGACAACTTGAATCAAAAATTTTGAATGATATCAAAAACTTTAAAATTCAAGATGCTCATGATGGTTTGCAACAAATGTACCGCCTGCGAGAAACTTATTCTCTTTTTAAAGCTGATTACTCAAATGTTTTTTATCCAAATGTGCGCACCTTTGGAGGAAAGCCAGTTATTGGATGGGATTTTATTAGTCTTTGGGAGAATATTTTCAGAAATATTTATGATATGGCTTTTGAGGGTAAAATTCCGGAGTTTCTCACTGAATCACTTTTATCTATTCCATTTGTTTTATGTGGCGAAGCAATTAGAAAAAGACGAAACAACAAATCTTACCAAACTGAACTTGATACACTTAGAATTCCTCTTAGAACTATAATCAAAAAAGACGATACATATCTTTTAGAGTTATATTTTGATAAACTTGAAAATTTAGCTCTAGAGTTATCTAACCTTGATTATCATATAGAATCATTAGATCAAGCAGAATGGGCTTTTGGTATAATTATAGAAACATCAAAGTTTATAGCGAATTTAGGTTGGATGCTTTTATCAGGAAAAATACCACAGTTATCTTTTGACTACTTGAATAAATGCCTTTCTCTTATAACTTCTTTGTCTTTTAACAGTTTGCTTTCTAGAAAGAATTTAGTAAGTGATATCTATTTAAAACAAAAGAATTTAAAAAGCGAAATAATTCTCATACGAAAAGAATGTTTATTTGCTTGGGCGACATTTGAATGGTTTCAGCAGCGTCTTAACTGTACTTTTGATCCAAAGTTATCTTTAAACTTTCTAAAAAATTTAAATATAGAAGATGTTGTTTTATTCTATAATCGCAATAAATTTAGTAAAAATGGATGGATTAATGAATGGTTTATTCCCTCTGGAAAGCAAGTAAGCTGGTCTTGGGCGATAGATCATGACATTAGAGAAATTCTTCAGTTGGCTATTCTTACCTTACCAATTAAACCTAATAATTTTTCACAGCTAAAAGAATTGGATGATTCGGGTTGGTATAAACAATTTATTCTAGAGTTAGAGCAATTACACAAACAATTAAATTCCTGTATAAGAGATAATTTTTCACTAATTGTTACTATTTTAGATGAAGCCCATCACCAACAAAAAGCCAATCTAAAGCAACTAATTAGGTCACAAAGTCTTTCTAAAGAAAAGTTAGACGTGGTTGACCATGATTTTCAAAAAAACATGTCATTAAAAAGTAAAGAGGGAATACTTTATTTCATTGAAGATATTAGCAAACAAGAAAACCTAAAACCATCTCATGCAGTTGGCCCATATTTTATTGAAAATAAAAATTATTTTATAGATCAAATTGGCTCTGTTACCTATGTATATAGTGATATTGGTAAGATTTGTGCGGAAATGCTGAATTCTCAGAGAGAAAGACTTCTTGTAGATTTAGTTAGAAAAATTGGGGTATGCAAAGAATATGAATCAAATCAATTAGAAGAAATTATAAACCGAATTTGTAACTCATATCAAGAAGATTATCTGCTGCTTTGTTCTTCACAAGCGTTAGGAGAGTTGTATGGTCTAAAAGTGTTTCAACAAAGGGATAGTTCAGTGAATGCCTATCTTTGTAGAAAAATAGGACAAATTGATGTGCTTTTTTTAACGGTGCTAGAATATGGTGAAATTCTCTTAGTGCCTAAACTTGGATTTGTTTGGTTTGTTGAAAATAAAACAACTAAAATAAAGATAGATCTTATTAACGAAGAATCTCAATTGGGCATTCAAATTGTTGAAGCAAATCCAGGAATTGATCTTGGGGAAAAAGTCATAGTTAATGGAAGAGAAAAAGGAACGATGCTTTTTCAATCCTCTAGCCCCTGCGAATACTTTAAGCTTTCTGATGAAGTTAAATATTTAGATGAGATTTCTTTATATATTTGAGCGAAGCTTCGTCTAGAAGAAGGTCTTTAGGTGAACATTCTAAAGCCTGTGCAAGTGCATAAATGTTTTCTAATGCGATGTTGCGTTCTCCACGTTCTACTGAACCGACATAATTTGTATGTAAATCAGCTTTTTCAGCTAATTTTTCTTGAGATAGACCTAGCACCAATAGTTTGAGAAGCAAACCTGATTTCTTTTTATTGTCCGAAATGGAAAATGAAAAACTTTCACCACAAGAATGGCAGGAAAATTGTTCAATTTTAGAAAATAAGTATTCAGGAATATTGATTAAGGAAGGCTTTAGAAATCCTCACGTTGATGTGTAAAGATGGTATTTTAATATGAATAAACACAAAATTGAAATTCATACTGAGAGATTAATATTAAGAAATATAGATATTAATGATTTAAATCAGTTAATGAAATGTGTCAATAATATAAAAATTGCAGAAATGATGAATGGATCTATCCTTGTGCCCTACACTAAAGTAATAGCTGTGAATTGGATAAATAAACATCAACTTGATTCAATTAATTCACAATGTATATCTTGGGCAATAGCGAAAAAAGAAGATAACCAACTAATGGGATCTATTCAACTACGGTTAAACACTGTACCAACTTCTGCTTACTTAAGTTATTGGTTAGGGGAAAATCATTGGGGAAAAGGATATATGTATGAGGCCGGTCAAAAAGTTATCTCATTTGCTTTTGAAAAAATGCAAATCGATATGATCTTGGCTGAATGCTTAAAGAGAAACATAGCATCACGAAAAGTACTTTTAAAGCTTGGATTTATTCATCAAGATGATGTATTAAGAATCGAAAAATTTTTCAAGCGGGAAGAAGTATTTGAACAATATCATTTAAATAATTTAACTAATACTCTACTTTTTAAATATGAATCAAGTGTGTAATGAAAAACTTATTGATCATAAAGATAATAAGATTTTAAAAAAAATATCGACTTTTTTATTTATCTCAATCAACTGCATTTATAACACCAATTTTATATATTTTTTTACAATACAATTTGAGTTTATCCTTAGAACAAATCTTGCAAATATCTTCGATATATTTAGGTTTATCCCTTTTTATTCAAATTCCATGTGGATTAATAGCTGATTGTTGGGGAGCAAAGAAAAATTTATTTATATATTTGATTTTTCAAATAATTTCCTGTTTTTGTCTTATCTTCATTGATGGGCACATTGCATATCATGCTTTTTTGTTAACTACTACGATAGGACAAGGATTTTTAGGGAATGGAGGTACTACATTAATAAGACAATATTTTGGCTCGCAAGATAATGAATTTAAGAAGTATTCTTTTGAAATTCAAAATACATTTTATAAATTCACATCAATAATAATAATTACTTCAGTTCTCATTTACAATTTAAATATATATGTTCCATTTGTTTTACAGTCTATTTACTTTCTATTCTCGTTTTATTATCTATCTCAAATACCTGAGAAATATCTATCAATGGAAAAATCGAGCAGTAAACTATTTCAATTTGCAAAAAATGATATTTTAAAATCTCTAATATTTATTTTTAAAGATAAATTTTATTTATCTCTTATAATGATTTCTATACTATTCGGCATAGGTGTAACCATCAATCAAAAATCGATTCAGTCACAACTATTTTCTCTTTTTGAAAGTCATAAAATTATCTATATTGGCTTGACTATAGCAGCAGGTAACCTTTTCTCATCAATTATAGCAAGTTATGTACACCGAAAATTTCTTTTCGGATTATCTTCTCAAAAAGAACTAATCTTATTAACATTAATATTTATTTTTTCATTTGTTTTAATGAGTTTTAGTAATTTAATTACTAGTATTGCAGGGTTTTTATCTATCAATTTATTCAAAGGTATTTATAGGCCAATTTTAGGTGCCGATTTAGTCAACTCTTTTCCCTTTTCTTCTTCAATAAACACAAATTTTTCAATCATAGCAACCATAACTATTATCACGAGCTCAATTACGCAATATTTATTCTCATTCGTTTATACAAATGTTGAAATTGGAAATGTTTATTTTATTTATTTTAGTTTAATTGTTTTTTTAATTATATTCATTATTTCTAAATCAAATACATATTGGAAAATCAAGCTTGGTAAAAATATTTTAACACAAAAAAATGGAATTATTGAAAAAAATCTATCTAAGGTTTCATTTTTTCAAATCTATCCGAAAAATGTAGAAAAAGAAAGGCTAATACAAATATCAAATATAGTTAAATTACAACCATATCCAGCAAATGAACTTTCATATTTTGTTGATTCCCATGGGGAAAAAGGATTAAAATCATCTTTTTTGGGCGAAATACATTTGAGCGATATTTTAGATCCAAATAAGCAATTTATAATATGTCAGAAGCTCTTGGATGCGGCTTCTCTTCTTCAAACCGGGTTACAAAATGCATTAATCACACCCGAATATTATATTTTTTCTCCGTCTCAAAGAAAGATGTTAGAGAATACAAATCAGCTTAGTAAGAAATGTATTATTCATGGAGATTTGCATCCTGATAATATTATGATAATAAATGAATCTCCTTACGTTATCGACTGGGATTTATGTGGAAATGGCCCATTTTGGTATGATTTGTTTTCTTTAGTTACTCACCCTTATTTATATTTTGATAAAAGCAAGCGGTATAAATTAGTTTCAATTTTTTGTGAATCTCTTAGCAATGAACAAATGGATGATCTATTTTTTGGATTCTGCAAATTCAAAATTAAACAACTCAATGAATTTGGTAAACAAGATCCAAAATTTATTAAGCTTTCAAAGAAATATACAGATCTTATTAAAGCTATATGAAATTAGCTAGAAGCAACATCGCAAATTGGTAAAAATCAGCGATAATATCCAGAAACGGTACTCTTGGGGTCAGGCCTGACATTCTGACATTGTCTGATTTTTTAACCAGTGAATTAGTTCCTGCATTATCCCCTTAACAGTAAAATCTTGATCAAGATTGTTCTAGTCGACTTGCCAGCTTTGAAAGACCACTCGGATTTCTCTTAAGAATGATGCCCAGACTTTCAAGCGAATGATTCTCCATTCTAACAATATATGCTAATGCAGCACGAGCCTTTGATATCTTTTGTTGCTTACTTGAAGAGCACATTTCCTCTAGTGTAAGACCAAATAGTTCACAGATTTTATCTACAATCTTGCCTAATTCAACATTACTGCCTTTCTTAATATCGACTTTAGAATGAATTTTTTTTAAAAATTCTTCATCACCTGCCATGCCTTTTAAGCCAGCCTGAAAGTCTATCTCTATACCAATACCTATTCCTTTAAAAATATATCTTTCATAACTGCCTACTGCATCTTCTAAATTAGAACCAAAATTTTTTCAGAAAAGTATAGAGTAGATCTTAAAACTTTCGAAAAGGCTGTCCGTTATGTACATGAAATGAAAATAAATGGACATGAGGTTAAAGCTATTTTCAATAAAAATCTTGAACCTAGCGAACTATTTTTCAATGATACATGGGTAATTACAAGATGAATAAAATAAAAGAACTTATCTCCCAAAAGAATTGGAGTTCACTTATATCAAATTATTCTGTCAAAGATGTCTCTACAGCTTTAAATTTCAGCGAAGTAATGCATGTTGTAAAACATCTTTTTTATGATGACATCCAAGATGATGAAAAGCAGCAATATGCTTTTAAGGTTGGCTTTTGAAATAAAAGACCACTTTAAAAAGATTGGGAAAACGATTGGAAAAATGATGTTTTCTTAGGAAGTCTTTGCGAAATGCTTTGGCGTTATGATGAACGATATCTTTATAAGAAAGCGTATGATCAGTTAAAAGATCCTCCACCAGAATTACTATTACTTTTATCTAATTGTAATAGTACTCCTGGTACTCCACCTATTACAGATGAGGAAGCTGAATTTTATTTAAGGAAAGCTTTAGAGAAAAAATTGACCTATGAGGTTGCTCTTAAAATGAGAAGCCTTTACAGACTCAAAGAAGATAAATCCCAAGAAGAATATTGGGATCAAATGTATAAAAAATTAGAAAAGGAAGGGATCTGCTCCGATCAACTTATTCCAGATGTCTTCAAGGAAACAGGGAATAAATATCCTTAAATTATCAAACCCATTCTTCTATTAAAGTTGGGTTTAGCTTGGCTGGGTCAACTATTCGGTCAGTGTTTAGGAGCTTTCATCTGGAACAATAAGCGCTTGGTTAATTGAATTTTCGTCTGCTGAAATGAATACAGCATTTTGCTAAGAGATGGAAGGGGTGAATATCAACCCGAAGCGTCTTAGCATATTTCAGAAGTTTATTAAGATCAGGTTTAACAGAACCAGTTTGACGAAGGTAAGCCTGTAAGGCCTTAATGGCTATTTCATTGCTTAAATACCGAAAAGAATCGATCACAGTTCTTTCTTTATCAAAAAATTTAAGATGAGCTGTTCTAATTGAATTTCTGTTTGCCCCAAGCTCAATGTTTCGCATGCGAATGATTCGCGTTTTAGGTCTTTGAGTCTCTGATTAAGCAGTCTCCATTACAGATGACATGTTTTCTTCATAAGAAATTTGTGGATAAGTGCTAAATATTATCAAATTAATATCGGGGAATTATCTGCATGTTCATACCTCGGTAAGGATAACAAGTTGTCACTTCGGTCTGTACCCGGCTCAAATGGACGTTCATAATCTCGATAATACACAGTGACGGTACCGTTTTTAGTCATTCTTCGAATCACCAAATGGTTTCTTCCCAGTACCAGTATCTTTCTGTGCTGTAGATCAGCAAATTCGTGCGGCTCAAGATCGAATTTCATACGGTTATTGAGCTCACTGAGAAACCGTCCTTGAAACGAGATGTCTACGGCGTTTTCGAGAATTTGGTTAAAACGAGCGTTGATTTCATCTTCGGTGGGAGCCCTGCCCAGTTCAGCTTGCAATTCATCAATAGCTTGTTGACGAAATGCGGTACCATTGGCATTTCTGATTTCGTTTCGTAGTCTATTCCTGGAGAGGTTTTCAATTTCTGGAATTTCGGTTTTAGAAATTGCTAGTATTTGGAAGATCTGGTTGTCAATCACATCGACTTTTTTGGGTTCATAATCCAATTCCTTGATATGGCGATCTTCTGCCATCATGCGCGCTTCCACTTGGTCCAGAGTCAGCAACACACGGTGCGATTCAATATCTCCTTGTGGCGGCAGAAGCTGCTCATAGGGCATTCTATCTGTACCGGGGAAGACATTTACCAGGTCATTGCTAAGAAAGCCACCTATATCGTTGGCTCGGTACACTAAACCATTCACTGCATTGTCTGCATCTCGTGTCTTAGATCGGATCACCATGTTTTGCAAAGGTTGGAATTTTCGACCGATAAATACATTTTTCGCATCGAAGGCAAAGCCAAGTTGATTGACTTGAATTTCAACATCTGCGGTCTCCACCTTGTGTAAAGTGGAGTACAGCGGATCCCAACGTCGAAGTTCCACTGTCAATTTATGAGGGAGTGTGTCGAGAAATGAGGTCCGATCAAGTTGATCTTGAATGGAGGACTGCGCCATGCTTTCGCCTACGCGCTCGATGATCTTAAGTGTGAGAAGCGACAAAAACAGAAGTGAGAGCCCTAATTTTGGCATCACAAAGGTCAGAGCTGTGGTCAGGAAAATAGCTACCAAGTGTGCGGCAAGGCTTAAATTTAAATCAAAATCAATATCGAAATCGAACACCCCATTTTGTTTAACGATAGGAACCAGCCGGATTTTCATGTGGAAATCTGGATCAAAGAAATTGTCGATAGCATACTCACCATGGATATCGATCACTAATACATTGGTAAACGTTGGTGTGTGATTTTCATTAATAACGATTTCTGGTTGAACAGAAATGCCTTTTATGATTCCTACTTGATTATCACCATCCATTAAGGGAAAATGAAATTCTCCTGGTTCGTTGGGCTTGGGTACCGCCATCTTGAATTTAAAATCATTTCCCAGCCTGGCATAGGTTTCAGGTGGAAAGGCAAAAGCCATTTTTGCGTCCGGATTCAAAAAATTCTGTGCAAGACTAGAGTCTCCGCGGTCTGATAATAACGAAGTGGGTTCTGGACCACTTTGTAGGGCAAGATTGATGTAAACACCGATCACATTAGGTCTGTCTTCATCGTCCAGGAATTTACGGGTTTCGATGCGCTGCAGGCTGCCGCCTCCAGATACTGCAAAAGGCACGCGTCGGTCAATCTGCTCTTTCATTCCTTCCAAGATCTCTGCTTTTGAGGCTCCCAACGCAACAGCAGTATCAATCAATGGGCCAGACACATCTAGCAATTGCAATTGAACGCCGATATTGCTTAAAAGTCCATCCTGACCTGTATCAAACACTACATCAAAGCTGATATGCAGATCGGCAGGGAGCAAATTTTCAGAGAGAACAACCGGAGGTTGCTGTAGCAAGTCAATCACGCTAGGAAAAACTCTTAAAAGAATATCAGTCCCTGCGTCATTGTCAGGAAGGATAGTAACGTTAAATTCACTGTCCTGATTCGAATAAACAGTTGCAACAATATCCTGAAAAGGATGTTCATTGCCTTCAAAATCCGGATGTACAGGGTACAGCCGGCGCTGCAGCAATTCGGAAGGTGGGTGGGTAATTGTTGCGCGATCGAAAGGGTTGCCATTTTCATCTATCCCGCTGGTTTCCGACCACCAAGGGATCGATCCGGTTTCAAACGAGCAGAGCAAAAAATAGCGGATGAATTCCCCGCTCATTAAAAATTCAACATCAAATCCTGAGGTAACTTTTGATTGATCTATCATATTGTACCTAACCTTACTAAAATAATTTTTAGTATTATCGGCTATGAATTAAATTGTATAGTATTCTCTGCGAAAAATCAGATACGGAAGGAGTTATCGAAGGTTGGCTTATTAAACCTTCAACAAATCGACAAACGACATTTTGTTGATTGATTTTGTACCAAAAAGTGATGGACATTGTCGAATATCCACAATGTCCTTCTCGCTTATCATTTTTTGTTCTCGCAGCCAATTTTCAAACGAGTGTGTAAAAAATGCTGGTTCTTCTAGCTGTGGCCAATGACCTGTTTCTCCGCAGTCAATAGCCATAAAGTTTGCCGGTTTCTTAAAAGTTTTCCAGAGTTGTAAGGGAATAGAATCAAAATCCAAACGCCCTGAAAAGAGGACTACCGGGACAGAAACCTCATCTATGCGAACTCTTAAATCATGTTGAGGTAGCAAAATGGAGAACAATGATTAATTATGGCATTGTCCACCTGGATATCCTGCCAAAGGTGGTTAAAGAAATCTTTCTTCTTGTTTATTACTGGCGTCTTATATGAACAACCGATAGTCTGGCCTTGGATTGTCTTGTGCAAGGTATTGATCAACAAGAACCTCCTGAGCTTTTTTCCGCTCGTCAACGTTGTCATAAAAGCGAATTAAGAAGACAGCCCAAAGCTTGCTATTCACTTGACACTTTTTTTCTAAACTTTTGAGTCGAATACTGAAGTAACTCTAAAATAATATTTTAAGTCGAAATGAAAAAAGTGGGCAACTTTGAGGTAAGGGACCACAAGTCATGTCTTTACAAGTATCCATTAAGTTTTTTTATTAAGTATTTATAATTGAATTTAAGTTGTTTTGATGTTATAATAATTTTTTTTATATTATTATAACGGATTTTAATATGTCTTCTGCAATTGTACCGGTTAAACTCTTTACCGAGATTCCAGGAAATAATACACCTGATTTTTGGAAGGAACGTTATGATGTATACGCTCCACCCTACCAGGAATATCTGTCTAATATCTTTAAGACCCGTTTGTGCATGGGGATCGGTTTAACAGCATTTTCCGTAGGCGCCTTTTATCTATCTCCTATACCTATGACAGCAGGTGTTCTTCTATTTCTTGTCAGCGCAGGATTTAACCGTGCCTTACAAGAAGTCCGCTCACCACAGTCCCAAGTATTGAGGGACCAGGATTATTTTAATAAGAGATTGTGTGAGAATTATATTCAAAGTTATACGGACTGGGACAGGAAAGATATGGTAGCTTTTGCAGAAAACAAACAAGATGCCATAGTGGATTACGTTATTGAGATTCATAAGGATTACAATAATTTATTCCACAGGACTTGGAGACTAACTGAATTTTTATCCCCCGCTAATCAAGAAAAGTTTAATCAAAAACTTACAGAGCTTTCCCCACGTCTCTTAGAAAAGAATAGTTATTCTGAATTTTGTGGGGCATGTGTTCGACATAATTTGTCAAAGGACTTCATATTAAAAGCTCTTAAGGAGCGTTTAGACGCAAAAGGATTTCCTTCCTTCATTGATTTATTTGGAACTCAATATTATTCAGGGATAAAATTAGGTGATGTAACTATTGACCTGAATTTTATGTTGGAACAATTCAAGTCTTTACCTACAAAATCATTTGAAGATGTCAAATCCTTATCGAAGCTTTATAAGTGGAGTCCTAAGTGGAGGATTCCTGATGAGGTGGTAGATAGCTGCTTAAATGAGACTAAGTATGAATGCTTGATACTAGATGCGTATAAGAGTGCCTATATCTACAAAAGTTCACAGACTGCCCGAAAGCTGTTAACACGCATTACAAAGTCGGAATTTGATTCTCTAATGGTCGCAGGTGACTTTACAAAGGACACTGCTCGACCCTTTAAAAGAGGTTTGACTACCGCTAAAGTAAGGTATGATCAGATTGAGAAAATGAAGGCAGAGAACGAGAAGGAAGAGCAAAAACTTAGGGTCATAGGCAAAACGGATAAACGCCCGATAGCAGAAATACTTAAAGAAAATACTGTCTACCAGAACAATTTGCAAGAGATTGCTAGGTTGGAAGAGCTTCAAAAAGATTATAAAGAAAATCTAAAATATGATGAAGGGTATAAAATATGATGAATAGTATTTGGGAATACGGCGAGAAATTGCCGTATTCCCAAATCTAAACGTTTAGCTTAAAAGTTGAACGAGTTGAAACAAGTTTCCGTTGTTGTCAGAAAACATCTGCATTTTGACTTCGCCCGGAATTTCCATGATCTCTCCCTTCAGGTTTACCCCTTTCCTTTTCAGCTCTTCGCGTGAAATAGAAATGTCATCCACAGTAATGGTAACGACAGCATTGGATCCTGAATTGATCGGAGTGAATTCGCTTTTTCTAGCGATACCTAGACGTGAACCGCCGGTACCAAGTAATTCTGCCCAACCCATCTCGTCAGAACGGTTGTCGAGGACAAAGCCGATTTTCTGCGTAAAGAATTCAATCGCTTGGTCGAAATCATCGACCACGATCCAAACGAGGTCGATGCTGCGTGATTTTGACTTATTTTGTGTGTCTACAGTCATTTTATATCCTTAAAAGAAGTTGAAAAGTCTATTAATATCGTTAAAAGTGACATAGACAAAGATTGCTATTAACGCCAAGGCAAAAGGAAGGATAAGTTTTTCCATTGTCTTAGGCTTCAGGCGGTGGCCTGTAATCATCTCATAGGTGGAGAGCACAATCGATCCACCATCTAGCACCGGTATGGGCAAGAGATTCAATATCCCTAAGTTGATGCTGATAAACCCTAACCACTGCAGTGCGCCGCCTACACTAGCCCAGGTATTGGATACGGAGGTTTGAAGGATACCGATAGGGCCTGCAATCCACTTCAAGCTTAGTGACATACTGAATAATGCTTTGAGGAAACGCCAGATGTCCTCGATAGTTCCAAAAAACATATCGATAGGTCCCGGATTGTAAAGGACTTTCCGGTCTTGGACATTAGGCAATCCGAGCATCAATTCTTTCTGTTCATTTTCTAAACTTTTTTGTGCAATAGCACGTTTTTCTGGATCAGGCAGATTAGCAATTTCTTTCTGCAGCAGGTCCATTCTATTTTGAAGCGGCTGTAAATCCTGGCTTCCGCGGATATAGTCCCACTGAGAAATAGGCTTAAATGGCTTCAGCATAAGGTAGCTGCCTGACTGAGTGACCGCCTGTTTAGTGCCGATACTTGCTGCAATAGCGTTGATGGCATCCATATCGATTAATTTACGGAATTCATCGTCAGCCTTGTTCCAAGGAAGCGGGGTAGAAAGAGTTGTAGATTTTTCCACGATGACATGGACTAGGCGATGTTGCAGCAATGAGAGTAGCTGGTATGAATGCTGGATGGGCTGTCCATCGATTGCGATGATACGGTCGCCTTCTTGTAAATTTTCGTTAAATGAAGAAGAAGGGATATCGGTAAAAGCCAATTTCTCAATATCTTCATCCACAAGTTTAAAGGGGCCTTCCACCACAGCGTCATTCGTCAAGTTGTAAGGTATCATATAAAGCTGTTGAAGCTTATTGCC
Organism: Parachlamydiales bacterium; assembly: GCA_041671045.1. NCBI lineage: Bacteria > Pseudomonadati > Chlamydiota > Chlamydiia > Parachlamydiales > Parachlamydiales bacterium. The sequence continues at coordinate 126,978 of JBAZCF010000006.1, read as the reverse complement.
TGTCAACTTCGCTTCGTATTGCCAGTCGGTAAGTTCGTCTTTATAGCTCTGATCAAGCTTAAGTTCTTGTACAGGAAGTCTTTTGACTCTGCGCAATAATGTTTTATCTTGACGTTGGACGGTGAGCAGGACTCTTCCGTCATTCAGGACACGATTAAGCTGTGTATTGGAGAAAATCGGTTCGCCGTCGACCCAAGCAATGCGGTCGCCGCTCTCGATACCGCTGGCTAGCATAGGGGACTGGGGAGAGATTGGATTGTCCTTGCCGTTCAGCGTTTTATCATATAATACGTAGCTCGCGGACCCCAGGATACCGGCTGTTTTAATTCCTTTAGCACCTGCAACTGGATGAGGGTACGTATTTACAACATATTCGAAAGGTGTTTTGTCTTTTGTAAAATAGTTGACCTTGTTTCCGGTGATGACAATAGCATCGCCGCTGGTCATAGGAGCTTCGATGTGGTCTTGCGCAGCATGAAAGGGATGTCCGTTATAAGCGCTGATCTCATCGCCGGGACGTACGCCTTTAGCATAGATTTCTGAATGAGGATCTACCCATCCGATAATATTCGTATGTTCGGAGAAGTTTTGCGTCAGTCCGCCTACACCCCAAAGAGCTGTAAATGCTAGCAAAGCAAAAATCAGGTTTGCGACAGGGCCTGCAGCAGCAACGATAATGCGTTCTAGGGGTTTTTTCCCAAAATATCCATCTTTAATAGAATAGGGATCCACTCCTTCTTCAGCTTCCGTGCCGGCGATCTTGACATATCCGCCAAACAGAAGCCAGCAGATTTTCCATTTTGTTCCATTACGTTCCCAAGTGTAGATAGGGCGCATGAAACCTATGGAAAAGGTTTCCACACGCATACCCACCCAGCGGGCAGCAAAATAGTGGCCGAGCTCATGGATGAATATGAGCAGGCCTAACGCGAATAACTTTAGGAGTGTATAAAAAGCAGTGATCAACATTTAAGAAAACCTAGTAATGCAATAAAAGCATATTATGCACAGAATTTAGGAATCTTGCTATGTGAATTTTATACATTCCGCATGTCGGCGTGCTTCTTCATCAATAAACAAGACATCCTGTACGGAATTTATGGCGATAGGGGAGTGTTTTGCCATTAGATCCGTAATGCCGAGGGCAATCCCATTCCAGGGGATTTCCCCTTTAAGAAAACGTCCGACTAAAATCTCGTTGGCGGCATTCATATAGCAAGGATAGCTTTTTCCTGAGCGGAGTGCGTCATAAGCCAGGCTTAGGCAGCGGAATTTTTGTGTGTCGGGCGGATAGAACTCTAGCTTTTGCATTTTTGAAAAATCTAATGAGGGTGTAATTCCCCGAATGCGATGCGGATAGGTCAGGGCATATTGAATGGGTAAACGCATGTCGGGTGGTGATAGCTGTGCCAGGATAGAATTATCCACAGTTTCTACCATGCTATGTACAATGCTTTGTGGGTGTATGACGACTTCGATGCGATCTAGCGGAATATCAAAAATCCAGTGTGCTTCAATGACTTCGAGTCCTTTATTCATCAGCGTGGAACAATCGATAGTCACTTTAGGTCCCATGCTCCAGTTGGGATGTTTTAAAGCAGATTCTGGAGTCACTGTACGTAGCTGTTCTTCGTCGTACTTCAGGAATGGTCCGCCGGAGGCAGTAACGATGAGCTTCTTGATTTCCGTATGCTTTATCCCTTGGATGCATTGGAATATCGCATTGTGTTCGCTATCTAAAGGGAGAATGTTGACTTTGTGTTTTTTTGCTAACTTCGTTAGGAGTTCGCCCCCGGAAACAAGCGCTTCTTTATTGGCTAGGGCGACCTCATTACCAGCCTCGATGGCGGCGAGAGTCGGCTGCAGACCAAGAGTTCCGCTGATGGCAGAAATGACAAGCGGCTTTCCGGAAAGTCCTGCCACAGCATTGATCCCTTCCTGACCACTTAATATTTCTAGAGACGGAAAACGTTTTTGCAGTTGCTCTGCCTTATCGACTTTATAAACGGCGACGACTTCAGGATGAAATTCTTCTATTTGGCGTGCCAGCTCATCGATGTTGTTTTGCGCTGCAAGTGCGCGAACTCGTATCTTATCTTTGCCCAGATGTTTTGCAATAGCGAGTGTGCTTTTGCCGATAGATCCGGTGCTTCCTAATATGACGATGTCGCGCATGTGTATATATGTTCCTTTATTACATTCTAATTAGATCATAGGCCGGCTGCTATTTACTCATCGCCGAAAGTGAAAGCATAGGCTGAGATACCTTCGGGTATGTGAATTTGCAATTCGTGCCTTCCGTAGTCACGGCCAAGATCTATCATGTCGTATTTTCGCGGCTCTTTGATAAATATTTGGCCTTTCGAGTTCATGTCTTTCGAATAGTATTTAGCCGGAAGCGGTTTACTATCAAGCATTACTTGCACGGGTTCTTTGCTCATTCCGCCTAAAACCAGGTAAACCTTGGTCCCGATGAAGTTAATACGGATATAACTGCGCGGGCTTGTGGATTCGGCATGGTCTTCATGGACGATCCAATCGCCTTCAAGAGTAACCTGATCAGGATTAGGGACTTCTTGGGGGACATAGCGATGTTCTTTATCGCGGAAGATATCCAACTCAAAAGGGTATCCTTGGGCCCTCTTATAACCTAAATAGGTTTCAGGAGTAGTGGCCCTGCGCCGGTCCATCTCATCGATCCCATTCATCGGCGTCAACCCCAATAAGGAGCGGATAGCATTCTCGGTTTCAATATATTTCCCTTCTCCGAAATGGAAATAACGCAAATTACCTTGCTTATCGATAAGATAATGGGCGGGCCAATAAAGATTGCCATAGGACTTCCAGATGGCATAGTCATTATCTAAAACAACAGGATAGTTGACATGCAGCCTTTTGATGGCATCTTGGACATTTTCTGGGACTTTTTCAAAGGAAAACTCCGGAGTATGTACTCCGACAATAACCAAACCCTTATCCTTATAATTATCATACCAGCGGCTTAGATAGGGTAGGGTACGCAGGCAGTTTATGCAGCTGTAGGTCCAAAAATCTATCAGAACAACTTTTCCTTCTAGTTCATTCATAGTAAGCGGTTTGGAGTTAAGCCATTTATCATTGGCAGGAAACGCAGGAGCTTTACCTAGAAGGGGAAGCACGCCATCTTTAGTCGCATTCATGTCTTCGACACGTAGAACAAACGAATTACCTGCATCGGCTTTCACTAAACCGGCCAACCTTTTTTTGACTAGGGCGTTATTTTCCACTTCAATGATCGGGATGTATTCCAATGCTAACTTTTGAAAGACTTCGGTCCAATTTGTAGCTATGCCTACTGCCGCAGCGATGGTTAGTACTCCGAAAATAGAACGTAAGGTTGCGCTTGCACTTGGGTGGGAAGAAAGACTCTTTTTTAGGTAGGAACTGCCTCGCATGATAAACATCATGGGTATCGCCGCACCTAAAGCATAGGCAAGAGTTATGCCGACGGTCGTTAATGAAACAGCATTTAATGTAGAAAGGATGATAATCGTTGCCAAGATTGGACCTGCACAGGGAGTCCAAAGCAATCCCAAGGCAAAACCCAGCAAGACCCCTCCACCAAAACCCTCTGCAGTACGTGTAGAAATAGTATTACCTAAACGCGCTATGGGAGCGGCCAAACGTTCGAATATCTCACCCAATTTAGGGATCAGCAGTATCAGTCCAAAAACCCCCAAAATTATTGCAGCTATCAGGTGTAACCAGTTTCCGGTGGCTCCTATAGAATGCAGGGCTTGGCTTAAAGTTAATATCGCAAAAGTGAAGCACGAGATGAACCCTAAGATAATTCCCCAGGAACGAGAAGGATTTTTTGTGTAGCCTGCGGCTAAAAGAGGGGGCAAAACTGGAAGTACACACGGTGAAAAAACTGTGACTATTCCCGCTAAAAAAGAAAAAACAAGTAATATGAGCATATAAATTCAGGGTTTATTGCATACCATTGCAAGATTTATGAATAGTTGCAATCATTTGATGAATTTATGAAACTATGAACTTATTTGAACCTAGCGTTGTCCTTAAAAAAGGAAAAAGCCGTGCGTAAGATAGCTTGGATTAGTATTTCCTTAACCCTATTGTTAGTTATGGGCCTTCTACTACGTGATGTGTTTGTAGGCATATTGCTCGAACGCCATACTGCGCAGACTTGCGGCAAATTGCTAGGGGGAGAATGTACATTTTCCCACAAAGAGCGCGAAGGAAATACTTTAATCTTACACAATGTGTCTGTTAAAAAGCAGGGTGTGGGATCCGCAGAAGCACAAGATATTGTTGTAGAATGGCAATATGGCTGGCAGCCGCCTTTTGTTCTATTCGACGTTAGAATCAATAAGTTAAGAGGCGATGCAAGCATGCTTCCCCTCTATGCTGTTTGGCGAGCTGTGAAACATGCTAGCGGACGTAAAGGCATACGGCTTAGAAGCTGGTCGTTTGACGATATTGCCTTAAAAACACCTTCGGGAGAAGTCTATTTACCCGCAGTCAAGCTATCCGGCGATAAAGGCGATGTTGCAGTTAGAGCAGAATGCATTTTTCCTGCTAAAGGTACGATCAACTTCACCAGCAATACCAATGGCGCGTTCTCCATAGATATGGATAAAGTTTCAGTTCCTGAACTATATCAGTTTGTAAGCTGCTGGACTGGCCCCGGAATTCTACCCTCTATTGCTAATCTTGAAGGCACAATTTCAACCCAAGCAACTTATAATTCCAGTGGACTCGCAGGAAATGCATGGATACATCAACTCTCTACTTCTTCCATGGCGTTAGCTAATGTGTCGATAGGAATCTCAGCGGATAAATTATTAAAGGATTGGGAATTCAAAGGACAGTTGGGCTCAGCCCCCTTGAATTTCAAAGCAAAAATTAAGCAGGGCTTTTTAACAAAAGTCTCTGGAACCCTGGATGGAAAAAGTATTCCTCTCAATGAATTATTATTGCTTGGCGGGGAGCGTTACCAAGATATTCCTTTGGATGGGGTGGTGGATATTGATGGAGAATTTGATAACGAGGGCCTTTTTGCCAGCTTCACCCCCAATGAGCTTATCTGGAAATTAGGATCTTCGCGTATTTCCCTGAAAAATCATTCTGAAAAACCTGTATTAGGGAAAATCTGGATAAACTTTTCCAAAGGAATTGAGCGATTGTGGGTAGATCTGGACCATTCACACCTCAGCTGGGGTAAAAAGGCTGAAACGACTTTGGATGGGAATATCGAATTGTTCAAAGATGCAGTGAGGCTGCACAATATAAAAGCGTGCTGTGGAAACCTAGTGGTGGAGGCTTCCTTATTAGGCAGTACCCAAAACCAGGGCAACACCGTCCTCATTGCCGAAGGGGGTAAAACAAAAATCGGTTCATGGAAGGTAGACCACTTGGAAGCGACTTTTGATCCTTCTTTTAAACTGCAGGGAATGCGTTTTGAGGGAAAAGCAAAAGCTGCCAATATTCAAAATGACCTGCGGGAGCTAGGTATCGAGTGGAAAGAAGCACCTGCAGTGCCGGGAAGGGTTTGGATTGAAGCAGTATATGCCGGCAATAATAAGGTGGAACTGCAAGGAAAATGGAAATCAGAACCACTTAGCGGCAAAGGGACTCTTCAAGGCAATCTCCAAAAAGATGGGAAGCTAAGCTTAACCCAAATGGATGTTACTGTGGATTTTCTCCCCTTAGGGACAATTGCACAGTATAGCTTGGATCAGAAAGCACCACATCCTTCCTACATAGATTTCGATAACAAAATGGTAGACATCTTTGGCCAATGGAATTTACCGGGCTTTAAGAATAAAGGTTCATCTTCAGGAGCCTTTCATATGATAGGCCCCTGGAAAAATATCGCTTTTAAATCGGACCTCCCTCCAAAAATGATTGATAGATTGTTCTAGAGGGTAAGTTGAAAGTCCATCATTTACAATCTCTTTGGCATTCCTTCTGCGATCTTTGTTTTCCGCCTTCCTGTTTGAACTGCAGGGAAGGTGACTTGGATCGCAGCCACCTATTATGTTCCCTCTGTATTTCACAAATGGAAATCCTAAATCCAGATAACCGATGCGAGCGCTGTTTCAGCATGAAAGACCCCTCCCTCCCTTGTTATGGATGCATTGCCGTAAAATCGCCCTTCATTGCCCTGGGATCTGTCTTTGACTATGAAGGTCCCGCCGGAGCACTCGTCAAACAATTCAAATACGGAAGACATGCCTTCCTTGCTCAACCTATGGCAGCTTACCTCGCTGCGCAGACGATTCGATTGGATTGGCCGCTTCCGGATTATATTGTCCCTGCGCCGCTTTCATCCATGCGTTACCTTACGCGCGGCTTCAACCAAAGCGAGCAGCTTGCCCTTGAGATGAGCAATATTCTTGGCAGCAGTATGGCTTTGGCTTTAGGTAGGTATGCCGGCGACTATAGCCAGGCAGGAATGTTGCGTGAACAAAGAGTGCAGCTTAACAACAAGAATTTCGTATTATTGGATGCACATAAATTAAAAAATAAAATAATCTATCTGGTCGATGACGTTATCACTACAGGACAGACACTTCGCATTTGTGCAGAATTATTGCAGAAGGCAAGTCCGCAAGCAATCTATGGTCTGACCTTTTGCAAGGCAAAATAATTATGGCAAAAATTTCTGAACTCCAAGATTCCAAGTATTTTGTTCCAATGGCATTCAGCGCCCTAAGCGCAATTGTCGTCTTGGCCATTAAAGCTTATGCCTATGCTGTCACAAATAGCCAAGCAATATTCGCCGATTTTATGGAATCCTTACTCCATATAGGAATCGTGGGTATTACCTCTTTAAGTCTATGGTATGCAGCTAAACCACCCGATAGGGAACATAGATATGGCCACGGAAAGGCAGCTTACTTTTCCGCTGCTTTTGAAGGATTGTTGGTACTGTTCACAGGCGGTGCAACCCTATATAATGCCTTTAATTCTTTATTTAGGGGATTCACACCGCACAACCTAGAAATGGGCGCGCTGCTGGTCGTCGTAGTTATCGTTATCAATGCCGTCATGAGCTATTACTTGATACGTCGAGGCAAAGACTTAAATAATATAGCTCTTCAATCACATGGATATCATATTCAAACAGATATGTGGACAAGTATGGGCGTCGTCATTAGCCTCTTTGCTACATGGATGACAGGTTACTCATGGGTTGACTCAATCGTAGGTGCATTTTTAGCATTGTGGATTCTCTATACGGGCGGTCAGGTCTGTCTGCAAGCCTATCAAGGACTGATGGAACGTATCGATGAAGATGTGCATGCTACAGTTCTTGCTTTGCTGGAAAACGCTGTGGATGAAAAGCTAATCGAAGATTTCCATCAGCTTAGGCACCGCCGTGTCAATGACGTCATATGGATTGAGGTCCATCTTTTATTCGACGGCAAGCTCACATTGAATGAGGTGCATCGGCGAGCCACAGTACTTGAAGTTAGGTTGATTGAGAGTTTCCCTGCGGATCAGGTTAACGTGATGACTCATTTGGAGCCTACCAAGCATTTGGAAGCGCATCCAGTGAATCACCCTGACAGAGAAAAACCGCCGATCTAGCACAATGTTGTCTGTATTATGGTCTGTGTGGTGTTTTTTGAACGCAAAGAACGCAGAGAAGCTTCTCCCTGCGTTATGTTGTCTGTAGTATGGTTGTTTTCATACCGATCTCACATCGACGCAGTCCCCCGCGGGACTGCGTCGCCGACGTTGACAGGCTCGCTACGCGATCATGTCAAACATTTTCACTACACCGAATCCATTCGAGTCCTTTGCAGGATAAACCCAAATAGCAATAGCAAATTTTGTCATGCTATCTACCCTTAAGTTATATGACTTGTTTCTGCAGTGAAAACCGCAATTTCTTGACGTAATCGCGCAGCGAGCCTGTCAACGTCGGCGCCGCGGTCCCGCGGGGACCGTGGCGATGTGAGGACAGCCTAATGCAGGCGAGGCTTAGCCTGTTAGCTGGCGTTCTACCATGTTGAGCTGGCGGCGCAGTGTTTCATTGCCTTCTAGTTTCTTCTCAATAGCCTTGCACGCGTGCAGCAAAGTGGAGTGTGTTTTTCCGAAAACAGATCCTAAAGATTGCAAAGAGCCATTGATCAGCTTGCAGGCGAGATACATGGCCACTTGGCGAGGGAAAGCGACTTCTTTGGCTCGGCAAGTTCCTTTGATATCACTGACACGCACTTGGAAAAAGGAGGCTACTCCTTTGAGGATGTTGTCAATGGTAAGGTCTGCGCCGGGAGCTTGCTGCAGCATTTCACGCAAAGCGGACATCACAAGTTCTTCAGTAATGGAAAGGTTCATCAATTTGCTATGAGCGCATAGTTTATTGACAGCGCCTTCAAGCTGACGAACGTTGCTGAATATATGTTCTGCAATGTAGAAGGCTACATTTTGTGGAATATCGATACCGCGCGTACGGGCTTTGCTCTGCAAAATAGCGACGCGTGTTTCCAATTCTGGAACGCCGACATGTGCGACAAGACCCCATTCCATACGTGCGATCATTCTTTCGGAGAGTTTGAGCTGCGAAGGTGGTTTGTCGCTCGTGATAACGATTTGTTTGCGTTGATTGATCAGTGTTTCAAATGTATGGCAGAATTCTTCTTCGAAGTTGAGACGATTTTGCAGAAATTGGATATCGTCCACGAGGAGTACATCTACATCAGAACGATAAAAACGCTTCATTTTCTCGATAGATTTATTACGTAGGCTGTCGACCAGATCGTTAATAAAAGCTTCGGTCGTGATGCATTGTACACGCAGTCCTTTATGATGTTCTTGGATGTAGTGTCCAATGCTATGGAGGATATGGGTTTTTCCCAAGCCTACGCCACCATGGATGAAAAGAATGTTGTAGTTTTGGCCGGGTCGGGCGGCTACTCCATAGGCAGCAGATTTAACGAACTGGTTGGTAGGTCCCTCGATGAATGTATCGAAGCGATAAAAGGGGTTAAGTTTTACTCCGCCCTGACCTTGGCCTTGCGCTACAGTATTTACTGAGGGCAGAGAGGGGAGGGAAGGCTGGAGGGCAGCAGTAGGCTGTGACGCAATAACAAAGAGTATATTGGGTTCACCTTTAGCATTTACGGGTAAGAAAGCGCATAGATCTTTAGCATAGTTTGATAACAGATACTCTTTTACAAAGATGTTTGGGATTTCTAGGGTGACGGCATCTTCAGTCGCTTCAAGAACTTTAATAGGTGCAAGCCAGTTGCCGAATGCGGTGATGGAGCAGTGTTTTTTTGCGAATTCAAGAAATTGGTTCCAAGCTTCTCGATGGTCACAAGATAACATAGTGTTTTGTTCCTTAGTACTAGGTGTTGCCGATTTCGGTGTGTCATCATGCCATAATGTCCCCATTTATGTAACGTAAAAAGTTATGAACAACCTTTCCACAATATATTCTGGGGGCGTTATGGTGGCCGACTTTAACAGTTGATGGGAATGGGTGCAAGCACTTTTCCAAAACAATAAGCAACTGGTTGATTGTAAGTAGTTGTCGCACAAAAAATGCTGCTAAACCTAACAAAAAAGGGGCAAAAAATTGCCCCTAAAGTACCGTTTTTGCTCAGAATCGAGATAAGGAGCAGAAAGATTTAAAGCTCTTACTTTAAATCACTTAGCTGTTATCGGTTCTTTTTCTCTTATAGGACTCGGAACTAGCTTCCGGATTTGTTCCTTTAAAGCTTGAATATATCCTGGATATCCGTTCGTAAGGTCTTCTGCTGTAAGATGATACTGCACATCAGGAGAGACGCCAATATTCTCTATCGGCATCCCATTAGATCGGATAAGCAAAGTATCAGTATAAGCATAGAAATCTATCCCCAAGCGATTTGGAAAATCCGTTTTTTTGACGGCCCCGCCGGCACCTGCTGTCGTATGTCCGAATAATAAGGCACGGTTATTATCCTGCATCATGGCAGGAAATACGTCGCCGCAAGACATGGCAAACTCGTCTATTAATACGATGATCGGTTTGACGTATCTGGCTTTTTTTGAAGGGATCACTTTATCTACGCCATGAGAATGGACCGGGTTTGTATAAACCTCACCCTTTTTCCAGCAGCTAAGCAGATATTTATAGTAGGAAATCATTCTGTTCATATGGAGAATATCTGCAGGATATCCGAGGATCGTTTGATTGACGAAACTGTTTGATTCTTCAAGCTCTTTCATCAATTCATCCTCGGAAAGCTGACTTATCTCTACTGCTGAACTTATAAGGTCTGAATTAAGGGTGTGGTGATCAGGCGATGTTGCTAGGGGTGTGTCTGACAGCATGCTGGCTATGGCAAAAGTGTATAGATCAGCTCCCCCATGGTTATCTGTCTGATCGATCACCAGGATATCAGTGCGGTCCTTGAAGTAATTGATCTTATCTGCAAATTCATCCCAAGGCTCTTTGGCGAGTTTTTTTTGTTTCAGGATTTTCCATATGATATTAATGGTATTGTCAGGCATGAAAGTTTGCAGACGGATGAAACCAACTTTTTGCTTGGTGTCCAATTCATAGATAAAGGCTTCAAAATAGTCTTGAGGGTTGCTTTTCCAAAGGATCTTGCCTAAGGGAGGAAGGACGGTACCCTCTTTCTGCTTAGTGAAGCGTATTATTTCTTCAATTTTTGCTTCATCTAACTCATTTTCCAGGGAGTCTTCTGAATGGGCGTATTTATTTAGGATTGCCTGGATGACTTCTTTGCCTGTAGGGGTTCCTAGCCGTTCAAACAATTGTTCTATAAGCATGTTATCTTGCTTAATTTCCACATTAATATCGGCGCGCGCGAGGGCTCTATAAAAGGGAGTAGATTCGAGGGGTTTAATAGTTAAGACAGGATGAAGTCCTTTTCTAAAGGGCATAGACTCGTGGGAGTACTTCCATTTATAAGACATCTTACGTATTGTCTTAGAACCTTTTTTGCGTACTTCAAAAATTGTCTTCTTAAGATTTTCCGGCATGGGACTTAGGGTTGCACCAGCGCGTCGGGTAAAACGGCTTAGGGCATAACCGATATCACTGGGAGAGGGGTTTTTAACAGATGTTTGCGCTAAGAAGCGGTCAAAAACAGTTTTAATAGGCTCGCCATCCATGCTGAGGATTTCATCACCGGGAGTTAAAATCTGAAATGCGTTATCGGCTAGTTTATCCATAAAGCGATGCACGAAAAACCGACCTTCTGTAGTGCGTAGCTCAAAAGGCAAAGATGCGAAGGCTGTGGAATGAAAGATGATGCACGAATGCAGGTCGTTCATCGATTTGAAGAAATCGTTTAGATGGTGTTGAAATTCTTTTATGGAGGTTTGGGGAGTAATTGCCTGCTTTGTCTCTTCTAATTTTTGGTCGAGATACCAGTTATATTGTTCATTTTTCCAGGGTGTAGGTCCATAGTTAACTTGGAACGTGTGTCCGATGGAGTCGATAGCATTACGCATTTCTTTGTCTAATGTATACGGCTCAGGTTGTTTTGCAAAGGTAGAAGTAAACACTATGCAAAAAAAAGTAATAAATATTGCTGATCGACTAAGCTTCATAATAAAACCTTTAATATAATTTTAAAATTCTAATTAGATTTTGTTTAAATGTCAATTAAGTACGAAGAAATCATTTATGTCTTTTCTTAGATTGAAAATAAAAAATAGCGAGGAGATGTGTTTTTTGACTGGCGGAAAAATCTGATTCTCTGAAATAAAAGTGAACTTTAGGTATTCGCATTATGCAGGAAAGAAAGGAACTGTTTAGAAAGGTGTAGTAAGACTTTCAGCAGGACTTCTCTACGGAAATATCGCAACATAATAATTTGAAAAACTACATGAAAGCAGCCTTTTCGCGTACTCTACGAAAAAACATCCAAGCCTTCGCTTTCTTGGGTGCCATTGCGGTTTTTCCACAAGCTGCACAATCCTCATTAGGACAAACAGAAGGTGCAGGCATTATTCTGCTTCAGCAGACAGTGCCCTTCAATATGTACCCCAAGCAAAATCCTCCTCCGCATCAGGGTCTAAGCCCTAAGACAGCGGCGAGGAGCAAGCCTGTAACCTCTCCTAATGAGACTTATCATTTTCTCCCATTCTTGGAAGCTACAGGCCCTGTAGATGATCCTGATGAGGATGATGTCGAGTTGATATACCCCACGCCTCCGCAACCGGAGAATTCTTCAGCCTATAACAGATCTAATGTAGACCTAAGAGTAGCTTCTGTACGACAATCCACTACCCCCGCCTCCTTCTATCCTATCGCGGGAAATGTAGAGCCTCAGTATGGGTCATTCTTAAATGCCGCTTCCGGCAATGAGCAAGACCTTTGGAACGATAATGTACTTTCAGATCAAGATTGGGAAGTCGCAGACGAAAGGCTCGACCCGGATCAATTTGTTTCGAGCGAACCCCTGCAAAAACATTTTCGAGAGCTTTTAGAAGGTCCCGGTAATTACCAGACAGCCCCAAGCGGAGCTGCAGTCGGTTGGAATACACAATCAGGATATGGAGCTAATTCTTCTGAAAAAAGTTTGGAAGGTGCTACCGCGATAGTCCATTCTATCACTCCTAAACCGCAGCAACAAACTTCTTTTGAAAGTGATGAATATTATTGGCAAGAGCAGCCTTTGCAGCAAAAACGCAGCGTAGGTCTGGTTTTAGATAGTTCAGCGCCCTCTAGAAATTATGAAGATTACAACCTTATCGCCCAAGCGGCGCCTGTGCAACCTACCGCCCAGCCGGCAGTGGGATTGAAGACACAGACAAAACCTATCCAGATTAACTTTAACAACATTGCTATCACTGAATATATTCATTTTGTCAGCCGACTAACAAACCGTAACTTCATTTATGACGAAAATGATCTTCAGTTCAATGTGACTATTGTTTCCGAGGAAGCAGTCACTGTTGAAGAAATCATGGCTACTCTTTTGCAAGTTTTGCGCATCCACGATTTGTCCATTATTGAGGAAGGCGACAATTTCTTGATCCACAGAAATCCCGGCGTCAAAGGATTGGGCAATGTCGTCATAGACAATTACGGCAACCCTTACTCTATTCCCATTGATGCTGACATCATCACTCAAGTAATACAGTTGAATACTCTGGATGCTCAGACTGCTCAGAACGTAATCAGCAATTTGATTTCATCCAGGGGGATCGTAGAAGTTTTCCGTGAGACCAATCACCTGGTCATCAGTGATTTCAGAGATAATGTCAGGCAAATAGTACAGGTTTTACGCGGAGTGGACGCTCCCGCAAGCAGCCAAACAATCGGCCAGTACGTTGTACGTAATACTTCACTGGACTCCCTTGTTGAACTGGCGCAAAGCGTATTAAAGCCTATTGCGCGTGAACAACCACTGACCTTGGTTCCTCATGGAGCTTCCAATAGTATCTTCATCATGACTTCTCCTTTCATCATGGAAAGGATCATGCCTATCTTGTACAGGCTTGACCAAAGAGATGGAACGACAGGTGTTTATGATCTGAAGAATATCCAGTTCATGAATTACGATGCTTGGCGCTCCGCTCTGCGCGGGGACGAAACTCCCGAGGGAGCCGCTGCTGCTGCCCTTAAAGGCAGAGTAGGCACTGCAGATCTAGGTCCTGATGGGCTTCCCGGATCCATTGATGGTTTGCGTGGTAAATGGGAACTGGACGATCGCGGCAGATGGGTTTATAAACCCACTTTGCAAGACAACCTGTCCGGTTCTGAGACAAATCCCTTTATCCCTGGTTTAGCGGGCACTGTTGCCACACCCGGCGCCCCGCCCATTCCTATAGATTTTACAAAGCAAGGACAAAGCTTAAGACCCGGTGGAGTAGGTAATCTTCCCCTTCCCACAGATATTCCTCCCCCTGATGGATATTGGAAAGTGGATCCGCAAGGAAACTGGTATTTCCAACAATTACTTCCCGGTCAATCTTTAGATGCTATAAGAGCAACTTTGCCTGTCGATGAGAACGGCAATTTATTAGGCCCTAAAGGGCATTGGATTATTGACGGCAAAGGATTATGGATCTTTGAATTGTCCCCAGATGATTCGATCTATTCCGGACAGAAAGCACGATTTGGTAGACTGAACCCTACCTTGCCTGTGGGATTTGTTGAACGTACCAAATTCTATATCTATAAATTGCAATTCCGCAAAGGCGATGCAATTGATGAAGCTATCAAAAAAATCGGATTGAGCCTCTTGGATTCCGAAGCTATAAATGCTGCTTTGATCACTACCATCAACAGCATCCAGTGGCTGGAAGAGTCTAATTCGTTGGTATTTAGCGGTCCTCCCGAAGAGCTGGATAAGGTCATCGAGCTAATCAATGAAATGGACATTCCATTACGACAAGTCTTTATCGAGATGTTGATATTGGATACAACGATCACAGACTCGTTAAATTATGGCGTTAACTGGGCTACACGTTTCGGCGGGGGTAACTTCTCAGGTTCCCAAGGCTTTATTGCCGGTGCATCTACACTTCCTCAAGCACTGAATTCAACAGGTGTGACAGTAAATGCCGCAGGCCAAGCGACAGCATCAACTCCTAACGGTACACAGTTTGCTTCTTCGCCGGGTTATACCTTAGGTATCATCGGTCAACATATTGTGAATAAAGCTTTTGGTTTGGAGTTTAACTCTATCGGCGCTTTGATCACAGCTCTACATGAAAGAAATATCGGTAACGTTATCCTCAATCCTAAGATTTTAACTGAAGATGGCGTACCGGCTGAAATATTTGTAGGTATCAATACTCAGTTCCGTACTAACTCTGTAGCAAACAATACAGGGGACGTTATCACCAGTAACTTTGAATTCAGGGATATCGGTACACGTCTGACTGTCACGCCTACCTTAGGGCCCAGCAATATCATTACCTTGGATATTGCCGAAGAAGTTAGCAACGTCATCAACAACCCTACATCGAGCGGCGGTGGCGGCGGCGGACAGAATGGACTCCTTAGCGACGCCGGAGCAGGCCCAACGACGAGCAAGAACACGACAAAAACACGTGTTCATATCCCAGACGGCTACTTCTTAATCATAAGCGGTATGATACAAGATGACGAGACCCGTTATCGTAATGAAGTGCCTTGCTTAGGTGGAGCACCACTGTTAGGAGCATTATTCAGCTATAAAACCTACAGTGATTCGAAACGGAATTTGATGATCTTCATCCGTCCGAAATTAATCGATACGGAAGAAGAGATTAACAATTTGACACGGCATCAGCAAAACATCTTTAAGATACGTAATAAGCCTGTTCCAATGTGGAAACACGAAGTGAAGGAAGCGCTTAACTTCTTAAATGTGGGTGACTTTGTAGATTGCGGAGGTACAGGCCCCTTAGGCTTCCCCAAAGACGAAGAAGTTGCTGAGCTGACACATACCCAACCTGATTATTCCGATAGATCTAATCAGGCAAAACGTGTAGCTCGCTCAAGATCACGCTGCGTAAGAAAACGCTGCGGTCCTTGCCGTTAATCACTTTCTGCACCCTCTAAATCCTAGAGGGTGCTCTTTACACAGAAAAAACATGAAAAAACTCATCCCTACATTATGCCTCTTGTTATTAGCCCTTATGACTACGGCATGCAGCCCTCGCAGCTGTTTACTTGAACCTACCCTTGGCTATACGCCCCAAGTTTGCCACATCACTACCCTGCCTTCCGCTTTTCCGGATCTCACTCCTGAAGAAAGATGCTCAGATTGGGGCAAAGAACTTCTAGTGGGTGAGAAGCTTGCCTGTGAATTGGATTTGTATAGGGCTATCACCGCTTTCAAAAGGGCGCATATTCTTTTTGCAGGCGAAGATAATCTAGAAAGGGAGCAGCAGATAGAATACGGAATTTTCTTCTCCTATTATTTAGGGGGGAGATATCAAGATGCCCTCAATAATTTCGAATGCGGAACATTAACCGATGTCAATGCGCAATTTCCAGCTATTCGTGAGTTATTAATCGCAGTATATGACTCCTATATGCATACGGAACAATATCCTAAAGCTTTCCGCATCCTTGAACTGATCGATGCTTGCGATACAGAAATTGGAGTACGCTTGCGCACTGCGGATAGTTTAGTCCTAGGCGACCTTGTCGCAGCTAAATGCCTTGCCAGCGATCTTCCCTGCGAAGAAGTGAATTTAATTGAAGGATTTGCTCAGGAGTATTGCTGTAAAAAGCTATCCGTCAGAAAAGCCCAAACACTGAATGCTATACTACCGGGTGCCGGATACTACTATGTGGGACAGGAAAAGGCTGCTGCCACTTCGTTAATTATAAACACCCTTTTTACAGCGGCTGCATATACTTTCTTTGAGAAAGGGAATTGGGCTGCAGGTCTTATCACGACAAGCTTGGAGTTAGGCTGGTATATTGGCGGTATTAACGGTGCAGGCCTCGCTGCGAAGGAATACAATGAGTGCATCTATAATACCCTCGGAAAAGAAATGATGATTAAGGGGCGTTTATTCCCTGTCCTTCTTTTCCAAACGGCATTTTAATATGAAAAAAACTCTCTCTCTGGTCATCTATCTTTTGTTTTGCAGCCATCTGATACAGGGAGAGATTCCTTGGGGACCTGATGAATCCCTGGCGTTTTATGAACCCTGTGATCCACCCAGCCCTTGCTGCGGCTCTCATAACCCATTAGCAGAGGCTGGCGTCTGCCTTATCCGTTTTCACCAAGAAGTGATCTCACCGGCGGATGGCCCTCGCAGCAACTTTATTCCGAGCAGTTCACAATATACTTTAGATGCCATGAGAAAATATGGATTTGCAAAAGGGGTTGCTTACGGCTGCGATAGGCTGATGCGCGAAAATTCCGAAAAATGGATTTACAAGACTACCCTCAATCCTGAAGGGAAGATAACTAAATTTGATCCTGTGAAGTAAATTCTATTCCGGCATTTTTGTATTCTTGCAAACGATTCCGGAGCGTCCTTTCTGAAATGCCTAACACTTCTGCTGCTTTGCGGCGGCTATGAAATTTAGTCAATGTTTCGATGATCAAATGTTTTTCCAATTCTCTTAAAGATAGCCCGACAGGAAAGTTGATGGAATCACTGGTCTCATTTTTCTGTAAGGGTGTTTCCATAAGGTTCCCTGAAATCAATAAGTGCTCAGGGCCTATGACAGCAGCATCTACAAGTACAAAAGCCCGCTCTACAATATTAGCAAGCTCACGGATGTTGCCGGGGAATTCGTAGTTCATAATTTTCTTTTTAGCACTGTCTGATAGGGTCTTACTAGAACCATATTCACGGTTCATCGCAGCAATGAAATGTTCGGCAAGAGGGATGATATCGTCTTTACGTTCTCTCAAAGGGGGGAGGTGGATAGGCACCACGTTAAGGCGATAATACAAATCCTCCCTAAGGATCTTATTGGCTACAGCTTCTCGGATATTACGGTTAGTTGTAGCGATAAAGCGTACATCGATGGAGATGCTTTTAGCGCCGCCTACACGTTCGAACTCTTGCTCCTGTATCACTCGCAGTAATTTTGCTTGTAGCATGGGAGGCGTTTCGGTGATTTCATCCAACAGGAGTGTCCCGGTATTTGCCAGTTCTAAACGTCCTTTCCTTCCAGTATAAGCACCGGTAAAGGCTCCTTTTTCGTGACCGAAAAATTCGGACTCGATTAAGGTGTCGGGGATGGCGGCACAGTTAACTTTGATGAAGGGGTGAAACGCCCGTTTTGAATTGTAATGGATAGCCTGAGCGATCACTTCTTTTCCTGTCCCGGATTCGCCTGTGATAAAGACGTTAGCATTACTCTTGGCAATCTGGTTCACATTCTCTACGATATCGTGCATAATGTTGCTAACGTAGATTATAGAGGGAGCATTGGAAGAAAGTGTGCTTCCGGTCACCTGCTGTCTTAGATAATGGTTTTCTTCTACTAGGGAGATGTGCTCGGAGGCTTTGTCTATTAAGGCTTCGATGGTGTCAGGGGAGAAAGGCTTGATAAGGTAGTTGAATGCACCCAAGCGCATCGCTTCTACTGCGTTTTCTATACTGCCGTATGCAGTCACTACGATAACAATCGTCTGGGGTGAAATTTCTTTAGCTTTCTTTAAAACATCAAGACCTGTCATGTCCGGCATTTTCATGTCGGTGATGACCATATCGTAAGTGTTTGATCGTAAAGCATTTATAGCTTTTTGCCCATTTTCTGCCGTATGTACTTCGATGTGGCGCCGCCTTAGGGTCTCCGAAAGAAAATTACGTAAAATCGCTTCATCGTCGACGACTAAAATACGTTCTATGGCCATAATTCACCTATTTGTCCTAAAAATAATTATATAGTTTGCCCTAGGCTATAGCAAGTTAAAACCCAATTCGCACCTAAATCCTAGACCTATCGATGAAAAAATAACGGTTATCAAGCTTTCAAAAAAAAGAGAGAATAGTCTTTTTTTGAAATGGGCTTTGATTGAGAAAGAAGTCTAATTTATGAATCTAAAGATAGGGGAAAGTGCAGCGCAAAGGTGCTCCCTTTGCCTATCTCGGATTCGACGTCAATTGTGCCGCCGTGGACCTGCATAATTTTGTATACCTCGGCCAGACCGAAACCGTTCCCTTGTTCTTTTGTGGTGAAGAAAGGGGAGAAAATATTTTCTAGATTCTCGGGTGCTATACCTGTTCCCTCGTCTTTAACAATGACAACTGCCATCTTAGGATCACGCCGTAATGTAATCTCGATTTTGCCTCCATCCGGCATTGCTTGGATCCCATTAATTACAATATTCAATAAGGCAGATTTAAATTGGGAAGCGTCGACAGGTGCGAATATTTTTTCGTCTTTTGAATGTATAACTAATTGATGCTTAGCTGTCATTAGCGCATCTGCTCGCATATAATCGATGATTTCCTTTAACAATTCGTTCAGATCAATCGACTCTAAATGCAGATCCATCGGCCGGGAATAAGTTAAGACATTGTTGACTAAATGATTGATCGTATCCGTTCCTTCTACAATATAATGGGCCATTTTCTGGAGCTCAGGATTTGCAGCTAAATCGCGTTGTAGTAATGCAGCAAAACCTTTAATTCCTCCCAAGGGATTACGGATTTCATGCGCCACTTTAGCTGCCATCTCCCCCAGCTCTTTCATCCTGTCGTTACGGTTGGCTATTCCTTGTAAACGCTTTAAATCGGTCATATCACGCAATATGACGATCAAGCCTTTCATGAAGTCTATTGTAGGGGAGACACGTGTAATCGTTGTTTCGTTGCGTTTTTGTAATACAAAACTTGTATCAATTTCCAATTCGCGCATTTGGCCGTTGGGGAGTTTTATCGTTGTGAATGTCATATGCGGAGCGCGCTTATTTTTCAGGGCTTTGCTCATCGAAAACCCAAAATGCTCATCATTGAACTTATTCCAAAAGGGCTGAAATAAAACATCTAAGCGGTCGACTTCTAATATACGCTCAGCAGAGGAGTTATAAGTGGTGATATTTCCGATGAGATCAATAAAAATAATACCCTGAGAAATGTTGCTTAAAATGCTATCGAGATAATAGGTGATCACGTCCAATTCAGAGATTTTCAGCTTCAGCTGTCTATTGCTTTCTTCCAATTCCAAGTTCACAGCTTTGAATTGTTCTTTTAAAGCTTCATAAGCTCCAGCTAAATTCTGGGTTTCTAAGTTGAACAGCTCGAATGCTTTAATAAGAGAAGCGATTTTCTCTTCCGCAGTCTGGCTTTTTGCAACTTCTTGAGCAGCGTGCTGTAAATGCGAAAATGAGGGCTCTTGCATAAGGAAAAATCTCTAATCATAATTCTACAATTAATTTTAGCTTAGGATGCCTAGAGATTTTGAGCAAGAAAGTTGAATTTTAAGCGCTAGTATGGAATAATCCATCTATCGCTTCGTCAAATTTTAAAAACCCGTTAGTAGCCAAACGGGGAAATTTGCCTTAATTGAGGATTACAATGGCCCGTTTTAGAGGAAATAAAAACCGTGTTGCCCGCCGTTTCGGAATTAACATTTTCGGACGCGCCCGCAATCCCCTGCTCCATAAGCCAAACCCCCCGGGTATGCACGGAGCACGCCGCCGTAAGAAGTCAGACTACGGTCTGCAACTAGAAGAGAAACAAAAACTGAAAGCTGTCTATGGCATGCTAACAGAAAAACAGCTCATGAAGTATTATACAGAGGCATTCCGTCGCGAAGGCCCTACCCCGATGCACTTGATGCACCAACTAGAATCACGCCTGGACGTCGTTGTCTACAGGCTTAAGTTCGGAAGCACAATTTTCGCTGCACAACAGCTAGTGTCCCATGGACATATCCTCGTTGACGGCAAAAAAGTGGACATCCGTTCTTACCTAGTTCGCCCAGGTCAAATTATTTCGATCAAAGAAGGCTCCCGTCAAATGAAAGCTATCGGCGAAGCGTTGGAAAACCCCACACGCAACGTTCCAGATTTCTACGAATTAGACAAGTCCTCTTTCAGTGGGAAAATGCTTTCCTTTCCTGAAATCGAGCAGATCCCTCTTCCTATCGAAATCGATATCCATGAAGTGTGCGACTTCCTCGCTCACAGCTCATAGTCTTGTAGCGCGGCCTCTGGCCGCGCTTCATGTTCATCTCAAGTAGCTTCTCCAAATAATGGGCTCAATTTAGGCCTGAAAACATAGAACAATCCTAAGTTTACCCACGCACTTATTCCTGTTGCAATCGCTACGCTCACGCTTCCCCAACCCAATCCAAAGATAAATAGCGCATTCAAAAAGGTATTGCATACGACGGAGCCTAGCGAAGCACGCATCGGTGTTTTATAGTCGCCCCGCGCAAAGAACCCCTGAAGATGGCAGATCACCAAAGCGGAGGGGATAAGTCCAATCGCATAGCCTTCCAAACAGTAGAATGTCATAGCTGCATCCTGACTATTGAAGTCTCCATGTCCGAAAATCAATTGAATAGCCCAGCCGCCAAAAAGGAAAATTCCCAAAGTAATAGGGATCATTAACGCGAGAGTGGCCTTCCATGCATAGCGGATAAAGCTTTGAAAACGTTCCTGATTTCCTTCACGGGCAGCACGTGCCAGCGGGGGCAGAATCGCATTTCCGATGGCAATGCCGAAAAGGGCCAGCGGCAGCTGCTGCAGCCGGATGGCATACCATAGGTAAGCAGGCCCCTCCAAGTCGGCATAGCGAGCAAAAAGAGCATCCGTTGCCGAGTTGACCTGTGTAGCTGCAACGCCCGCAATTGTCAATAGCATGGGTTTGACGAGGGCTTTCACATTTAAAGAGTAAATATCCCAGCTCCTCCATGCCATTTGGGGCGCAAGTTTATGTACTATGCTCCGGCAGGCAGGCACCGTAGCTGCCCACTGTAGTCCTGTGGCCAATACTACGCATAAGGCAAGCCAAGGCATTGCTTGCGCAGAGGGAAGCCCTGTTAAGAGCAATACTCCGACTGTCCAACCTAAATTGAGAAGTGAAGGAACCGCGCTGGACAGGAGATACTTACTTTCACACTGGAGCAAAGAGGCATTCAGACCATATAAACAAATGAAAAATAAACCCGGCATTAAATAGGTCGTCAGCAGAATAATCTCGTGATTTCCTGCTGAAAGGCCGCTCCATCCGTTTGCAAACTGCAAAATCCCTATGCTAAAAAGGATGAATACAAAGAGTAAACTGCCTAATCCATACTGAAGATCACGGTAGAATAATGCCGCTTGTACAGGGTCTTCATGCTTCAACTTTTCGTAGCGTGGAGTAAAAGCCCCTTGCAATGCACCTTCGCCTAAAATCCGTCTGAAAAGATGAGAAAAACGAAAGGCAACTAAAAAAGCTGCAACACTTGCATCAGCGCCAAACGCATAAGCAGTAGCGACATCCCGGATCAATCCTGTTACTCGGCTTAATACTGTTCCGCTCAAAAAATGTCTTGCTGAACGGGCAATTGTCTTAAAAGTATCTTGTTTCATAACATTGTATGATGCGCGCTTTTAGAATTATTTTCCTTATTTGTAAAGAACGCCCTAACGATGGTATGATCTACCTGATTTATCTAAAGGAAAAATGATGAAAGATGATCCTGCCCATCTACTTGATGATCCTGCCCATCTACTTATTGGCGCTCATACTTCTGCCGCCGGCGGCGTGCATAAAGCACTGTTAGAAGGCCAAAAAATCGGCGCTACTACTGTGCAGCTTTTCACTTCGAATCAGAAACAGTGGAAAGGCCGAGTTTTCACCCCGGACGAACTTGACCGTTGGAAGTATGCTTTAGATGAGACAGGCATTCAATCCATCATGAGCCACGACAGCTATCTTATCAACCTTGGCTCACCCGATCCTGAATTACTGGCCAAAAGCCGCCAAGCCTTCAGTGAAGAACTTACACGCTGCCATCAACTGAACCTGACTTTCCTTAACTTTCATCCCGGCGCTGCCACAAAAGAATCGCGTGAAGCATGTCTTGATAAAATTGTCGAAAGTCTTTTGCTTATAGAAAAACAAGCCGGAGAAGGGCATACCCGCCTTCTGCTAGAATGCACGGCCGGGCAAGGATCTGCTGTAGGATATCGCTTCGAAGAACTTTCCTACGTGTTAGAAAAAGTAAAGAAAAAGATCCCCATAGGCGTCTGTATCGATACCTGCCATGCCTTTGTCGCGGGTTACGATATGCGTACTGCCGAAGCTGTTGACGCTACTCTTAAAGAATTTGATAGGGTCGTAGGCTTAGAACACCTATACGCCTTCCACCTCAACGACTCGGCTAAAGGCCTAGGCTCTCGTGTCGACCGCCATAAGCCCCTCGGAGAAGGGGAGATAGGCATGGAATGCTTTAGCTTCCTCATGCAAGATCCCCGCACCCGCCATTTGCCCAAATATTTAGAAACCCCTGACGGCCCCCCTCTTTGGATCAAAGAAATCGCCCTACTCAGAAGTTTTGTATAAATAGGAAAAAAATATATGCGTACAAGAATTGTTGATTTAAAAAACCCTAGAAAGCCCCTAGAAGAACTTATAGGTAAGACAATCACTGTCAAAGGCTGGGTCCGCACCGTCCGTAATCAGAAAACTTTCAGCTTTGTGGAGATGAACGACGGCTCCACTTTAACCAACTTCCAAGTCATTGCCGAACCTACAATGGCGCACTACGACAGCCTCATCGCAAGCTTGTCGACAGGAACTTCCATTGCCGTCACAGGACAAATAGTTGAAAGCCCCGGGAAAAACCAAGCTCTGGAATTAAAAGCCGATAAAATTGAGATCCTAGGCAAATGCGATCCCGAAAGCTATCCTCTCCAAAAGAAAAGACATACTTTTGAATTCCTGCGCTCTATCGCTCACCTTCGCCCAAGAACAAATACTCTTGGTGCTGTAGCACGTGTGCGCAATGCCCTTGCGTTCGCTACGCATAAGTTTTTCCAGGAGAGGGGATTCCTCTATATCCATACTCCAATCATCACAGGGGCCGACTGCGAAGGCGCCGGCGAAATGTTCCGTGTCACTACCCTCGACTTGGAAAAGCTTCCTCGTGGCGAAGATGGCAAGGTAGACTCCTCCCAAGACTTCTTTGGCAAGCCTACGTTCTTAACAGTATCCGGACAGCTCAACGGCGAGATCTATGCTTCGGCACTCTCCGATATCTATACTTTCGGACCCACCTTCCGCGCAGAAAACTCCAATACCTCTCGCCACCTGGCTGAATTTTGGATGATTGAACCTGAAATGGCTTTCGCAGAATTAGAAGACAATATGGAATGCGCAGAAGCCTATATCAAGTACCTCATCAATTATGTCATGCAGCATAATGCCGAAGATATGCACTTCTTCGACAAATATGTCTCCCATGGTCTTGTTGAAAGGTTGACGCTCGTTCAAAAGACTCCCTTCGAACACGCAACCTACACATACGCCGTCCGCATTCTCGAGAAATCAGGCAAGACTTTCCAATACCCTGTCAAATGGGGCATTGACCTGCAAACTGAGCATGAACGCTTCCTTACAGAAGAGCATTTCGGTAAGCCCGTCATTATCACCGACTATCCCAAAGATATTAAAGCCTTTTACATGCGTATGAATGAAGATAACAAAACCGTGCGTGCTATGGACGTACTCGTTCCACGCGTCGGCGAAATTATCGGCGGCAGCCAAAGGGAAGAAAGGCTGGACTATCTGAAGGAACGTATGCACGACCTTAAAATGCATGAAGAAGATTACTGGTGGTATTTGGAACTCCGTAAATATGGAAGCATTCCTCATAGCGGTTTTGGTGCAGGTTTTGAACGTCTTGTACAGTTTATTACCGGCATGGATAATATCCGCGATGTTATCCCATTCCCCCGTTATCCCGGAAATGCTGACTTTTAGAATTAACCTTACATCTTATCTTTATGAAGAACGGCAAACTAATGCCGTTCTTCTTTCTCTAATTTACTATAATATTTATCCCACTTTTCTGACTGATCTATTAATAAAAATTATTTAAACTGTTGATTAATAATAAATTATAGCTTATCTAATGTTCATGGATATTAATTGTGTGTTTTTGAGATCTATTATGCATAGGCAAGCTGGCGACGCACATGATCGCGGCGCTGCCAATTCTTTAAATGGCAGAGGGTAGCATTGCCGACAAGCTTCTCTGCTTGTATGACTGCGTTTCCAAGATGCGATTGCTGTTTTCGGACCATTGCTTGCAACTGATCAATATCAAAGAGTAATCCTAATTCTGCCATCTCGGGTGCAATATTTCTAGGAACGGACAAATCAAAGAAAAGACGTGTTGCAATCCCTGGAGTTCTGCCCTGGATAAGGGGAGTAGGGGACTTAGTGGCACAGCAAACGACATCAGAATGACTCCACATATGACGTTCTTCCCAAGGGAGATAAGAAATTTCAGATTGGGAAGCAATTTCCTGTGCTTTGCTGTCGGTGCGGTTGCAAATCCATAACTCGCCATATTCTCTGCGTTTAATATAGTTTAACGCCTTGACGTTTACTTGGGATGCACCGATGAATAGGATTTTGGGACTTTCTTTAAATTGTTCAGTGCAAAGTCGCCACATCAATTGTTCTAATGAAGTATTTGAAAATTGGTTCAGCAGCGTATGACGCGCTTGTTTTGCGATTTGCAGCGACTTTTGGAAAACAAAATGGAGTTCAGGCGGCAGAGAGGATTTTCCTGTAGCATGCTCATAACTCAACTTCACTTGGCCCTGGATCTCAGTTTCCGCAAGTATGGCGCTATCCAATCCCGCTGTAACCCGCGTTAGATGATAGAAACAGTCATAACCGAAGAAAGAGTAGATTTTCTGCTCGAAGTCGCTTTCTACTTCTTCCCGTAAAAGGGATAAAATATAGGAGTGTGCTTGGGCCGGATCTTCCGAAGCAAAATAAACTTCCGTGCGGTTGCAGGTAGATAATAACAGGAAAGCATGTCCGGCATGCACGATCTTCTCTGATCCGAAATACTTATTACACGCTGCTGCAATAGCTTCGCGCAAGCTTAGGGATGCTAACTTATGGTTAATGCCGAGTACGCCAACACGCATGCGTGGTCCTAGTGCCGTGATGTGGAAAATACTTTATATCAAAATAAATGTTTTATACCCAAATGAGTTTTGTGAAAATATTCGTAAAGCATCCGAGCAGGACTTTACGAATATTTTTTAAGTGGTTCAATGGATAAGTTTGCGCAAAGATTCCACATTCAACCACTTATCATTGGTATTGGAAGCATAATTAAATCCTTCAGGTACCCACTGGGTCTCTTTACCTTTCTGAAATCTTTTAATATATTCATTATCATTAGCGCGGGTGGCAGGTAAAATGGCATAATAGTCCCCGCAATCGAGCGTATTAGGGGCGTTTTCGGGGGTGATCATCACTTCATGGAGTTTCTCACCTGGACGTACCCCAATGATGTCATGAGGCAGCTTAGGCGCAATAGTCTGTGCAAGATCCACAATACGCATGCTTGGAATTTTCGGGACGAAGATTTCTCCGCCCACAAGGTATTTAAAGCAATTCAACACGAAATGCGCTGCCTGCTCTATGGAGATCCAAAAACGGGTCATCCGCATATCTGTGATAGGTAGGCTGGTTGCCCCGTCTGCCACCATTTTTTGCCAGAGAGGGATAATGCTTCCGCGGCTTCCTAACACATTACCATAGCGTACAACGCTTAGCTTTGGTTCCATTTGACGGCCGACATAGGAGTTGCCCGCGACGAAAAGCTTATCGGAGCATAACTTTGTCGCTCCATAAAGGTTAACAGGGTTGACGGCCTTATCTGTGGAAAGGGCCATCACAGCACGTACGCGGCAGTCTATAGCCGCATTGATCACATTTACTGCCCCGTCGATATTCGTTCTAACGAATTCCGTGGGATTATACTCTGCCGCAGGAACTTGCTTCAAAGCTGCGGCGTGTATCACGTAGTCCACTTCATTGAAGGCACGGACAAGCCGTTGCGGATCACGTACGTCGCCTAGAAAATAGCGCATCGCTTTATGGTTGAAGAGAGGCTCGCTTGCGCGCATCTCGGATTGCTTCCATTCATCCCTGCTAAAAACAATTACCTTAAGGGGATTTGCTTCGGTAAGAAGGATTTTTGCGAGCTGCCGTCCTAAACTTCCTGTTCCTCCCGTGATTAGGATGGATTTATCCCTTAAGAATTCATAATTTGACATGATTGACCTCGTAAGACTAGATTTCCTAATCCTAATGTATTATCTTTCACAGCGCAACAAGACAAAAAAATTATGAAAGATTACGACGAAACAACCATACAGACGCTCGCTCCCCTAGAGCATATAAGATTGCGTTCCGGAATGTACATCGGCCGTTTAGGCGATGGATCCAATCCGGATGACGGGATTTATGTCATGCTGAAAGAAGTGATAGATAACAGTGTAGATGAGTTTATCATGGGCAATGGCAAAAAGATTGAGATCAACTTGGATTTTGCACAAAGTTTAGTCCAAGTGCGCGATTTCGGACGGGGCATTCCTCTAGGCAAAGTGATCGATTGCGTTAGCCAGATCAATACAGGCGCTAAATACAATGACGACGTTTTCCAATTTTCCGTCGGTTTGAACGGTGTAGGTACTAAAGCAGTCAATGCCTTGTCCAGCCATTTCATTGTGCGCAGCTTCCGTGAGGGGAAAATGGTGGAAGCTGTTTTCAGCCGCGGTAAATTGCTCAATAAAAAGGAACAAAAGTCGCAAGAGCCGACGGGGACTTATGTTGAGTTTATTCCCGATATCGAGATCTTTCATAAATTTGCTTATCAAGATGAAAATATACGCCGTAGAATGTGGCATTATGCCTATTTGAATACGGGATTGACTTTGGTTTATAATGGTGAGGATATTGCGTCTGAAAATGGCCTTTTGGACTTGTTAAATGAAGAAGTGGGCGAGGAAGAGCGTTTATATGAACCCCTGCATTACCGCGGCAAAACTGTGGAATTCGCTTTTCTCCATACTCAGAGCTATGGCGAGAATTACTACTCATTTGTCAATGGACAATATACTTCCGATGGGGGAACCCACCTTTCCGCCTATCGCGAGGGTTTACTTAAAGGCGTCAATGAATTTGCCCAGAAAAACTTCCAAGGTGTCGATCTACGCGAAGGGATTGTAGGCACTATTTTGGTCAAAGTTAAAGACCCTGTCTTCGAATCGCAGACCAAAAACAAGCTAGGCAATACCGAGATCCGCGTCCCTTTAGTCCAGGAAATCAAAACCGCCGTTTGCGACCTCCTATACAAAAACCCTATAGTCGCCAAACGTTTAATTGAAAGGATCGCTTTTAACGAACAGCTGCGTAAAGAACTGGCAGCAGTTAAAAAAGAAGCTAAGGAAAAACAGAAGAAAATTTCGTTCAAAATTCCCAAGCTGCGCGATTGCAAATACCATCACCAAGATAAATCGGGCCGAGGCGATCAAACAATGATTTTCCTCACGGAAGGGGATAGTGCCAGCGCATCCATCGTGGCCTCAAGAGATCCGATGACACAAGCTGTCTTCTCTCTAAGGGGAAAGCCGCTCAATGTTTTCGGCATGAAATTGGACCAGCTCTATAAGAACGAAGAGATGTATAATTTAATGAGCGCGCTCAATATTGAGGAAGACCTCTCTAACTTGCGTTACAATAAAGTCGTTCTAGCAACCGATGCCGATGTGGACGGAATGCATATACGTAACCTGCTCATCACCTTCTTCCTGACGTATTTTGATGGACTGGTCCTCAATAACCACCTCTATATTCTAGAAACCCCTTCCTTCAAAGTACGCAATAAAGAAAAAACAATTTATTGCTACAGCGATCAGGAAAAGGAAAAAGCGATCAAGGTTTTGAAAAAGGGTATCGAAATTACCCGCTTTAAAGGTCTGGGAGAGATTTCTCCTCAAGAATTCAAACGCTTCATCGCCGATGATATCCGCCTTATCCCAGTCACAGTCAACCACCTCGGCGACATCAAGCCTACGCTGCAATTTTACATGGGGAAAAATACTCCCCAACGCAGACAATTTATTATGGATAACCTGATTAGCGAAGAAGAACTCTGATGGAAGACCTTAAACAACTCATGAAGCGCCATTACCTTAAGTACGCTTCCTACGTTATTTTAGAAAGGGCCGTACCAAAGATTGAAGACGGCCTCAAGCCGGTGCAAAGGCGGATCCTGCACGCATTGATGATGATGAATGATGGCAAACTCCATAAAGTCGCCAATGTGGTTGGCCAGACAATGGCTTACCATCCCCACGGAGATGCTCCGATCTATGAAGCCTTAGTCAATCTGTCCAACAAAGGTTACATGCTAGACCAGCAAGGGAATTTTGGTAACATTTATACCGGTGATCCTGCTGCAGCTGCCCGCTACATCGAAACACGCCTTTCACAACTCGCCCTCCATACATTATTCAATCCGGACCTTACAGCTACCGTCCCCTCCTATGATGGCAGACACCAGGAACCTGTTGCATTGCCTGCAAAAATTCCTCTCCTATTAATGCAAGGTGCCGAAGGTATCGCTGTCGGTATGTCTACACAGATTCTACCCCACAACTTCACAGAGTTGCTGAAAGCCCAGATAGATATTCTCAATAATAAAAACGTCACATTAGTTCCTGACTTTCCTACCGGCGGGATTATGGACGCGGGTAATTACAATAACGGCAAAGGAAAAGTACGTCTGCGCGTACGCTTAGAGATAAAAGACCCTAAAACAATTGTCATTACCGATATTTGCTACGGAACCACTACGGAATCCCTCATCCGCTCTATCGATGAGGCTGCTAAAAAGGGCAAAGTTAAGCTGGAAGCGATCAATGACTATACAGCAGAAAAGGTAGAGGTCGAGATTAAGCTCCCGAGAGGCCACTATGCTGAAGAAGTCCTTGAAGCTCTATATCACTATACTGAGTGCGAAGTAACCCTCCATCCCCAAATGCTTTTGATCAAGGATAATATGCCTTGTGAAATGGATGTAGAGGAGATACTGCGCTATAACACGGAAAAGCTTGAAGGTTACCTGAAGCGCGAGCTGGAAATAGAAAGAGATGCCCTCATCGAGAAGATCTTCAACCGCACCCTAGAGCAGATATTCATCGAAGAGCGCATGTATAAGCACATTGAAGAAAAGACAACTTTGGAGAGTATCCATGAGGTGTTGCGTACTAAGCTTGAGCCCTTCCATTCCCAATTGACACGCATTCCAGAGCACGAAGATAGAGAGCGTCTGCTGAACATTCCTATCAGGCGCATCTCACGTTATGATAGCCGTCAGAATGAGGAAGATATCAAATCCTATCGCAAAGAAGTCTCTCAAATTGAGAAAAGCCTCAAAAATGTTGTAGCATTCACTATCCATTATATTGAAGGCCTTATCGAGAAGTATGGAAAGCTTTTTC
Source organism: Parachlamydiales bacterium (assembly GCA_041671045.1). Lineage (NCBI taxonomy): Bacteria > Pseudomonadati > Chlamydiota > Chlamydiia > Parachlamydiales > Parachlamydiales bacterium. Next base: position 97,057 of record JBAZCF010000006.1, on the reverse strand, counting down.
CTCGTAAAACTGAAGTACAAGCTTTAGTACAGATCGATAAACGTGCTGTAGAAACCCAAGCCGTTAAGGTCTACTACGATGCACAAGCAGGATTTGTCGGAACCAAAGTAGCTTCCGGCCATCTCATTGAATGTACCAACTTTGATAAACTCCTGTTTATCTTCAAGGATGGCTCCTATCAAGTGATGAATCTACCCGAAAAAAACTATATCCACCAAGACGGCAAACAACCTGTATATGTCGGTATCGCTGACAAAAAAACGGTTTTCAATGTGCTTTACCGTTCCACTAAGACACGTATGGCGTTTGCAAAACGTTTTGTAGTCTCCCAATACATGTTGGATAAGCTTTATCTCTACCTCGAAGAGGATTCAGAACTCCTCTATTTAGGAACGGCACCCGGAACTGTCATTGATGTGCATTTTGTTCCTCTCGTCAGACAGAAAATCGGGATGGTCAACTTTGCTTTTGACGATGTTCTTATCAAAGGTGTTACAGCAAAAGGAATCCGAGTAGCTAACCGTGCTGTGAAAAAAATCGTTGCTCCTGCAACGAAGGAAGCTAAATGAACGATGAAGACCAGTATTCTTTCGCAAAAAAACAAGCCGTCCGCAAGTTAACTCGTCAAAGTCAGTCGGGAAATAAACTACGCAAAGCCCTTATCGAAAAAGAAATTTCTGAAGAAGTCGTCGATCAAGTGATCAACGACTTCACAGCAGCCGGCTACATTAACGATGAAGAATATGCTATTCGATTGATTCATCGTGAAATGGAACGCTTCCGCGGGCCGCGTTGGATTAAACAAAAACTGTATGCCCAAGGCATTTCTTCCTCTTTGTCAGACAAACTCCTTACCGAACACTATCCTAGAGAAATACAGACGGAGAAAGCCAAAGCCCTCCTTGGAAAGAAAAAATGCGATCCTCGTAAACAATATGGATTGTTAGTCAGAAATGGATTTAATCCCGATGTCGTGTATGATTCGAATTACCAATGATCATTGACTGCTTACTTATTACCCACGATTGTGATCCCAAAATGTTAGTTTGAAATAAGATGCTGATTATTAGTTTGATAGTTTATCAATATTTAGTATAATAATAATTAGTAGAAGATAAAATTCTGTAAACTTACAGAAAAGTAGGTAAGTATGTCACAAGAAGCAGCAGCAGCCGCATCAGTGGCTCCCGGCGCTCAAACTGTTGAGGCAGACGCAACCACCGCAGCTAATGCAGTCAGTTCAAATGGTGGAACTAAAGAATCCGTAAGTGGATCAGATACATCATTCAGTAGCCTAGGGGAGCTGCGCAGAAAATACCCTAAATTATATGATCTGATGCTGCAAGGAAGTATGACAACTTTCTTCAAAAGACAAAATGATTCGAACGAACGCATAAAACAAGAAAACAAAAAACATCGCGATTCTTAACCTAGGATTTTTAGAATGCAATATGTCCAGATAGATATGTTTTTTGGCTTTCCGGTGGATGAACATTTTTCTGCCGCTTTGAAATCATTAGACCCCCGTATGATAGATTTATATGTTCAAGAGGGGGAAGCTTATCTCCAAAGTATTGAAAATGAAGGTAATAAGTACTTAGGTAAACCCGTAGGCCCTATTACTGAAACCTCCACGCTGGAACTTCTTCAGCTGAACATCTATAGCATTCTAAAAAAACTCGTTCCCAATTTCCCTTATGAAACCACACCTCTTCAACTTGTTCCTATTGTCCACTCTCTAGAAAAATAAAGGCTCCTATCTTGTTCCTCGATTCCTCCATAGATCTATTTACTGTAAGTGACGAATTGCATAATTTACGCTTGGATAAGCTGCTCGTCTTACAATATCCCTCTTTGCAGTCACGCACCTATTTTCAAAATCTCATTGAAAAAGGCTTTGTTTCCGTTAATGGGAAGCCTCAAACTAAAAAAAGGATCTTGATCCCCTCAGGCTCGGAAATCGAGGTCCAATTCGAAAATACTGCTCCTCCCGACCTGATTCCTGAGAACATCCCCCTTGAAATTCTTTTTGAAGATGATCACATCGTAGTTATCAATAAACCCGCCGGCATGGTCGTTCATCCCGCTCCTGGCAATTGGACTGGCACTTTTGTGAACGCTCTCCTGTTTCACTGTAACGTTCAGCAAGATGATTCCCTAAGACCTGGAATCGTACACCGCTTAGATAAAGATACTTCCGGCCTTTTGCTCGCAGCGAAAAATTTACCTGCGCAAAGAAAACTCATCGAAGCTTTTTCCTCACGTCAGATTTATAAAGAATATCTCGCCATTTGCAAAGGCAACCCTGGCAAAAGGGAGATAAATGAACCTATTGGGCGCCATCCCGTGCAAAGGCAACGAATGACTGTCCGACCTGAGGGCAAGCATGCCTTGACTCTCTTAAACACCTTGCATTCGCACCAAGGCATCAGTGTCGTTGCCGCAACGCTTCATACCGGCAGGACCCATCAAATCCGCGTACATTTCCAACATATTGGATGTCCGCTCATAGGCGATCCGCTCTATGGCGCCAATACCCAAGCTGCAAGACAAATGCTGCATGCCTGGAAACTTAGATTTAATCACCCTATCACAGGGCATCCTTTAAGCTTTGAAACACGCCCACCTATCGACATGCAAAATTTCCTATCCCGCCAATTACCCCAATACTGTTTTTAGTCATGCGTTTATTGATACAGCGTGTCAGCTCTGCAAGTGTAACGGTAGAAGGTGAGCGTGTCTCCGCAATTCAGAAGGGATTGCTTGTTCTTCTGGGGATTCATCGTGATGATACTGCCGCACCTATTCCATGGTTGATCAATAAATTACTTAACTTACGTATTTTCAATGATATGGAAGATAAAATGAATCTCTCCATCCAGGATGTAAAAGGCGAGATTCTACTTATAAGCCAATTCACTCTTTATGCCGACTGCTCTAGAGGAAGGCGCCCTGATTTTTTCCACGCTGCAGGGGGATCCCAAGCATTAACTCTCTACGAATTTTTCATTCAAGAATTGAAAAAAGCTCATTTTCCATCGGCGTTTGGAATATTCGGGGCCGACATGAAAGTTGAACTTAATAACGACGGACCCGTGACTGTTCTGGTAGAGAAGGGTCCTGATTATTCAGGGACAATAAGTTAAGATCAAAGAAGGAAAATTTTTTAAGTAGATAATTTATCTATTAATAAGATAACATAACAATTGAAGAAGAACTACTTCTTCATCTATCGAAAACAGACAATGTTAAACAAGGATCGAGCTATGAAAGAATTTGTAGCTTACATAGTAAAAAACCTAGTCGATCACCCAGACAAGGTAAAGATTAATGAAATTGGGGGGACTCAAACCCTGATCATCGAATTGTCAGTAGAGAAATCCGACATCGGTAAAATCATTGGCAAAAAAGGTAAAACAATTAACGCTATCCGTACTTTGTTAATGTCGGTTGCTAGTCGCAATGGCATTCGAGTTAGCTTGGAAATCTTGGAAGACGAGCATTGAAAAGCTAAAGTATAGGTAGTTTTAAGATGAGCCACATTTCTAATTAGACGTACCGGATGGGGCGATAGCTCATACTTCGGTACGTTTTCTCCAAAATTTAGGATAATTCCCCTTACCCAAAAAATTGACGGAAAAGAGACTTAAAGAGAGACTCCAAAGTAGTTCTCTTTTACTCAGAATCAAGGATTAAATTATGGCCGCTTTAGTTAGGTCATTGTTAAGTTCAGTGAGAAATACTGTTGCAACATCTTGCCAAGTACTCTGTGATAGAGTGGGTGTAGATAAAGATATAGTGACGTTGATTAATGAGTTAGCCCAGGCAGGCTTTATCGGCTATATCGCTTATGAGGGTACATCAGAGTGTTTAGATGTTTATGACATCCAAAACTGGAATGTTAAAAATGTGATCCTTCTCACCGTAGCTACTGCGGGAGGAGTTTATAAATGTTTTCAGATACGCGTTCCTGGAAACTTAAAGCAGAAGAGTCTGGCCCTGATGTTGAACGCAGGCAGTTTTGTTCAAGGGCTGTTGTTAAGAAAAGCCGTTACAGATTGTTATAGTGATCTAACAAGCGAACGTGAAATGGGAATATGCTCAAAATATTGCATTTCAAATAACGTCCTTCCTTTAGGTTATATGGTTTTTGCCTCTCTGAGCATTGTAGTCGGCATGGAAAGGGAAATGAATGTGGATATTGAAAATGTGGATATTGAAGTAGTGTAAGTTGAGTAAAAACGCAGTAAAAAAACTTAGAAAATGGTTTCTAGACAATGCCCGCGATCTTCCGTGGCGTGGTAATCCTACACCTTATCAAGTGTGGGTGTCAGAGGTTATGCTGCAACAGACCCAAGTTTCCGTCGTTATCCCGTACTATCTCCTCTGGATGGAACGTTTTCCTGATGTCAAAAGTCTTGCAAAAGCACCTTTAGAAGAAGTTATTAAGACTTGGGAAGGTTTAGGCTATTATAGCCGCGCTAGGAATCTCCATGAAGGGGCAAAATACGTTTTAGAAAACTTTGAGGGCGAGCTTCCCTGTTGTCCGATAGCTTTAAGATCAATAAAAGGGCTGGGGCCCTATACAGTAGGGGCGATATTGAATTTTGCTTTCCATAAGAAAGCTGCCGCTATCGATGGCAACGTGCAAAGGGTGGTAGCCCGATATTATGGTATAGAGGAAGAAATTTCGAAAGCATCCACCCAAGCTCAGGTTTTGCGTGCTGTAGAGGAATTATTACCGGATGAAGATCCGTGGGTTATCTCGGAAGCCTTAATAGAACTGGGTGCGAAAGTCTGCACCCGTCAGCCTCTCTGCAGAGAATGTCCATTGCAAGAGAATTGCGTCGCTAGGCTCCAAAAAAAAACAGCTCTTATTCCAAAAAAGAAGGATAGGGCTGCTACTATCCCACTTCATCGTATCACAGGAATCGTTTGGGCTAATGATTCTATCCTGATTCGAAAAGTGCAGGAGGGAAAGATAATGGGGGGATTATATGAATTCCCTTACGTTCAAGTCGTCGACGTGCCTTCCACTGCCGACCCGTTGATAGAATGGTTGAATGCCCATGGTATGACGGTAGACCGGATCAATCCGTTGACAGTACAAAAACATGGATTCACAAATTACCAAGCCTGTCTTTATGCCTATCAAATAAGAGTACTTATTCAAAGCGACATAAAAGGCTATCTTTGGGTTAAGGTAGAGGATGTGCATACCCTTCCCTTTCCCTCAGGACACCGCAATCTCAAAAAATATCTTTAATTTAACTTTAAGCAGCGGCGATGGTTAAGCTATGGCGCGCGGAAGATAGGGTGTAATCATTGACTTGCGGGAGTTGATCGTCCCTGCATCATATTTAAGAATTGCCCAGGGCTTTAATTTTGCTGATGATTCAGGAAGTTTCTTTACAGGGATGTTAAGAAAGTGACGCCGGAAGATGTCTTCCACTTCATGGGAAAATTCTTCCTGTGGTGTAAGTTCCAACATAGGGTGGTTGTTTTGTAGCTCCGGCAATGTTTGGAATGCAAGTAAAAAACTTGAGAGGTGGTTGAAGGCTTGGCGAGTATTAGGTCCCCAGAACCAGAGTTCATCCTGATGAGAAGTGCTGCCGGGGCGGTCTTCATACACTTCAGCAGCGCTAGCAATAGTGCTGATCATAAATATATGCAAATCGATTTCCGGATGGTTAAAGGCAACGTCATAGGAGGAGGTGAGCCAATAATCCAAGATGGAATCGCGATATTTAAGGTAAGAAACAATATTGGAACTGAATATCTTAATCTGTCCGATCCTACAGCATTTGTTTTGTTCTTTGGTGTCAGCGAATAGCTCGGATGGCTTACCGTTGCCGCAGAGATATAGCTGTTCTTCAATGTCTTTCTCCTTAGACATAAAGATCTTACTATAAATAGAGAACATATCAGGGCTTTTGAGAATACGTTTTGCAGCCTGTCTGGCAAAAGATGCATCTTGCGGGATGTTGTCGAAATCGATGATTTCTGTTTCCTTACCCTCAACGATAGATTTCATGCGGTTTAAGATTTTAGCTACGCATTGCACATCACGCGGTGTGACCTTGTTGAGAAGATCCGTATCATCGCAAATTCCGTAAAGGAAAGTTAGATATTCAGCAAATTCACGCTGGGGGTGTACATAGAAGTCTGATCTATTGTGAAGGATGGAGGCTTTGCGTAGAAGGCGGCGTTGGAGGCGTATGTTTTTAACAGATTGCGGGGCTTTAGCGAGTTCAGCCAACTGGGCATCAATGTTTTTTTGCGTCATGCCGCCCAGGCTATATTGATTATTCAGTTCACAAGCAATCTCAGCGATGAGCACATTACTGGATTGCGCATCGCCTATGATTGCCATAGGTGTTGAAGGTGTGCTAAAGGCAGCGCGGTGATGGTCGATGACACTGATGATGGAAAGGTATGGTGCCATTCTAACCTCTTCAAAACTGCTGAAATCGCGTAAGGAGACTGTGCCTAACGTAGGTTTACGTAGATCGGTGGCCCAGATGACGCCGACGGGATACATTTTATCATTTTCATCTTCCACTAGCACTGTCAGAAAGTTATATGACTTCATCCGCATCCGGATTTCTTCCACATCGCTTTTTAAGGTGATGAATGGGTCCGGCGCATCTACGGAGACATGGCGTTTGATTGCTACTGCAGTATCCAGACGTTCCACATGCAATCTCATGCAATGGATAGCAATATCCAGCTGGATGATGACTCTTTCGATCAGATTAAGGATACCTGAGGTGTCATTGACAAGGTTGCCTTGAGTATCAAAGAGTGGAGAGAAGGTTAGATTATCCAACTCTTTTAGGAAGAGGCCGAATTCATAGACTTCAAAGGTATTCATCGCTTCGCTAAGATCGCGGAAAGAGGCTTTCAAACCTTGAGGAAGGTTTAAGACACGTGAAAGTAATTTATCAAGCGTTTCCTTCTGCTGTTCAGTGAACTCTTGGACGGGTTCAGACTGCTCGATGGTAGTATCGCAGAGGAGGTTGGCGAAGGCTTGTACTTGGTCGATGTGTAGTCCGGAAGTGGCAAATAGCGAGATCATCTTGATATGCAGATTATTTTCAAACCAGTGCAAGCATGATTTAAAGAGGACAGATACCTGTCTGACAGGTTCAACATCCGAACTGCGCCAATCTCCGATGAAGTGCCCGTTATCGTCCACCAACACTATTGCGTGTTCGTCCAGCCGGTGTTCGATAGTGTTGATGGAGTTCTCGCCTTTTTTGCGGAAAAAATTCTTTTGGTTGACAAGGTCCTGAGCGTTTAATGAGAGGGTCAGGGAAGTCCGTGCAAATACTTGGAAGAAATTTTCGCCCCAAAGGTCATTAAAGACACGTGTCATGGGAGAAGGCGGGGGGCCGCCCGGCAGGCACCACAGATGCTGTCCGGTACCGATCCCGGCAGAAAAAGCATCGTTCCAGCCCCAGAAAGAGGCAATGGTAGTATCCATATCGGGAGAAAGATGGGCAGTGACAAAATGCGTTCCGGGATAGATCGTTCCGCCGCCAATAGGGAATAGGGCTTGGTAAGCTTCTCTGGGCAGAAATTTTCCGGAAATTTTTGCTCTGATTTTATATTTCTCTTCTAGAGGAAGATCGTTGAAGTGATTAAGCCAAAATTCAAACAGATCAAAGGTATATGTTTCATTGAAGACTTTATCTTTGTTGATCCGTCCAATGAACCCTCCGACAGCGGTAAGTAAGTATGCGTCATGAGGAGCTTCTTGAAGTAAATTAAGCAGAATTTGATTTACTCTGCGAAATTGCCTGCGGCGGCACATCGACTTAAAAGCACGCGAATTGAATTCTTCAAAATACTTATCAAGAGAAGAAAAGGTGGAAAATAAAGGGACGTGCTCACCTATAAGCACATTTGATGGTAGTGCTTCCTTAGACTGCAGGGAAATGCTGGATTTTTTTCCCATAGCCGCTCCCATAGAGAATTCGGACTGAGTAGGACTCGAACCTACGACCACCCGCTTAGAAGGCGGGTGCTCTATCCACTGAGCTATCAGTCCATGCGAAGAATTATACAGTTACGCAGGGTTCTTTTCAACTTCTTTGCCAGAAACCCTTATATGCACTGAAGAACCTATTGTAGGAGGGGGGCATCCTATGTCCCCAACGACCGAGAGTATATCCCGTCCATTTGGTTAGGATGAGAAGAACGGCATAAGGTAGCGATTGCGGGGAATGCTGCCATGCATACTGCATCAATTTTTGCATATAAGCTTTTCCCTGAGCGTTATCGCTTTGGGTGCAGGCAATCACTTTATCAAAATTGTAGCGCGCGTAGCCCGTATCGAAGTGGCGTTGGAACTCTTCCTTTAGTCCATAACGATGGGAGTGATGCACTAGGGCATCCGCAGTATATGCTATTGCATGTCCTTGATGAAGCAGGCGTGCAGCAGCGAGGGTGTCTTCTCCTAGGAGGAGATGTTCAAATCCCCCGATTTCATCTAGAGCAGAATTCAAGTAGCATGAGAATGAGTTGGAGAAAAAATAGATTTTTTTGCCCTTCTTAGGTAAATCCTTCAAGGTGCGAAGTTCGCTCTCGGGAGGGTAGTTATACTGACGGTGGAAACTTTCAAAGATCTCTGCTCCGCTGTGAGGTAGTTGACGTGCATAAGATGCGGAGGCATTCCCTTCTAAAAGAGGTTGGACTAGTTTCCCTAGGACATACTCATCGCAGGCATAGGCGTCTTGCGTCACCATCACTACAATATCTGTATTTAAATGTTTGCGTCCCATTTCCCTAGTGGTGCCATGATTGAATTGGTGGCGTGGGATCACTAACGTTTCAGCCCCTAGTGACTTTGCGATAGAGACGCTTAGATCGGAGGAGGAAGAATCGATAACGAGAACACGAGGCTTTAAATCAGATTTAAGAAGTGGAGTAAGGCAAGAGTGAAGATGCTTTTCTCCGTTTAAAGTTAACACACAGATGCCGATAGTTTTGTTCATGGTCGATTAGGCTTTATTTCAATTTATTTAACTTAGTGCGGTTATCCCACAGTACGGGTGGAGGAAGGTCTGACTTATCGTAGCCATTGGAAGGTAATACTAGAACATAAGAGAGGTCGTCAAGATTTCCCGCTGCAGGTAATGCTTCCAGGCTATAGTAATAATCCCCTTCGCCTAAGGGCTGAATGTGAACTACCTCTCCGACGGGGAGTCCTGGGGGAAAAACCCCATCGTAGCCGGTTGTCATGAGTAGATCTTTTACCTTGAGGACGGGTAGGGCTTTGTCTTGGTTTATAGAGCCTTCAGGTGCTCCTGAACGCAAATCACGGGCAGGGCCTTCCTCATCGGGAAAATCATAGTTGAAACCGATCCCTTTTAAGCGCTGACCAGGGGATCTCCATAAAGGGGCGCTGGAACCATTTAACTCACCTTTAGCCATAAGGATGGTGCCGGCTTCAGATTGAAGTTTGCCCCCGAGCATAGCCAGGTCATCCAGCATCCGGTCTTTTTCTTCCGAAGCATCAAATAGCTCGTTGCGGGAGGAAAGCTGCCTTTGAAGGGTATTTAGCATCTCTGCTAACCATTGATCCCGCCAGCCTCCGCGGGCTGCCCTGACAGATATTGTTAGGCCTGAATCAGTGATTAATCGCACTCGGCTTTGTTTTTCCCCCACATAGTCGATCACACCGACAACAGCGCCTTTAGAAAGGACGGGGCTATTTTTCGAGATGACGGGCGATCCGACTGTCTGGTTGTCTTCAGTACCGACATCAATCCATAACGAACTATTCCATGCGGCTGTAGTGCGGTATATAACGCGAGCAGGGAGTCCTTCCAACTGCTGACGTAGATTTTCTTCCAAAATTCTACGGTGTTTGTCTGTCGCCTGATCAAAAGCTGCTGTGGATAACTTATCCAAGAGTTGGAGCTCTTGTTGTATCAATGTGCGCAAATAGTTGTTTTCCGCTTCTAACGAAGCAATCGTATCTGGATAATAGATATCTGTAGAAGGTTCAGGGCTTTGAAAAATATTCCAAAGGGGGGCGGAAATTTTCATCACCCATCCTTGGATATTCTCCACTTGCATCCGAGAGATATTCAGCACTAGGATAAGGGCCGCTAAAGGCAAAATCAGGTAAGTATAGGACCGTTTTTTCATTATCGAGTTGCAAGTGTTATGGCTTTGGCTACGAGGGGGATGTTGCTTTGGTTCAAGCCGGCAATATTGATCCTGCCATTTTCAGGAATGTATACGCCGCTTTCTTCACGCAGACTTAGTACTTGTTCTTTAGATAATCCGGTGAGGGAGAAGAAACCCTTGCCTCCTAAGAAAAAAGAATAGTCGGTATGGGGGTTTTGTTGTTTAAGTTCATCTACAATAGCTTTTCGTAATACGCGTAGACGGTGGCGGATTTCAGTAAGCTCTTGCTCCCACATAAGCTTCAATGTGGGAGATTGCAATATCGTTCTAATGATCCGCGCTCCATAAAGTGGGGGGTTGGAATAGCTTGCTCTAACGATGACTTTTAAATTGCTTTCAACTTTTTTTGTAGATTCTGTGTCGGGTAGGACTAAGCCGAATAGGCCTGTCCGCTCGCCGTAAAGGCCAAAATTCTTGGAGAAAGAGATGCAGAATAGGGGGGTAAGTTCTTTTGCAAATAGACGCAAGCCGAAAGCATCCTCACTTAAGCTGTCTCCCATACCCTGATAAGCCATGTCGATGATGGGTACGATGTCCTTTCCTTTTAATAACGCACATAGAGACGTCCACTGATCATTGCTTAAGTCTATGCCTGTAGGGTTATGGCAAGAACTTTGCAGTAGCAGCGCACTGCGAGCAGGCATGTGTGAGATACTGTCGCAAAGTTTATCAAAATCTATCTGGCGTGTCTTATTATCGTAATAGGGACAAAGCTCAGTTTGAATACCCTCATGGCAAACTAGGGTATGGTGATTGGGCCAACTGGGGGTAGGAATGAATATTTTTTTTATTCCGCAAAAAAATAGCATTTCAGCTGCGATACGTATTGCTCCAGAGCCGCCGATAGATTGCGCCGCAATAAATCGCTTCTCCGTAAGACAGGGGGCGTCTTCGCCCAAAATAACTTTGCTTACTTCTTCAATAAATACCTTATCACCAAGGATAGGAAGATATCCCTTATCCATCTGACTGTCAAAAATCTGACTTTCAGCGGCCCTGACAGACTTGAATACGAAAGGTTTTCCCTCTTCGTTCTGGTAGGATCCGATTCCTAAATTAACCTTCTGGGCATGTGTATCAGCCCTAAATAAGGCAGGTATGCCTAAGATGGGATCTTCAGATTTTACTTCAAGCTGATGATATATATCCATGATTACCCTTTTAATACGTTATTCTATTCTCTTCACATGAAAGCAGCAAGCTGGAAAAGAATAGGAGGTTTAGGTTAGAAAGACAGATAAAATAATGTCGAATGGAGGAAAAATGTCTGCTGCAAAAAAACAATCAGGACCACTTAATTATGACCAAATCCGCTCCTTTCTAGGAAAAGAAGCAAACGATTTATTGGACCATACATCGCAGACTATCAAAAAAAAAGATTTAGTGCTCCCTAATCCAAACTGGGTCGATGAAGTCACTATGTTTAGCGACCGCAATGTGCGTGTTTTAGGGAATTTGCAGCGGTTGTTTGATCACGGACGCTTAGGAGGAACAGGCTATGTTTCCATTCTCCCCGTTGATCAAGGCATAGAGCATTCAGCCGGCGCATCCTTTGCACCTAATCCACTCTATTTCAACCCGGAAAATATTGTTAAATTGGCGATAGAAGCAGGATGTAACGGCGTAGCTTCCACATTGGGAGTATTAGGCAATGTAGCACGCCGCTATGCACATAGAATTCCATTTATCCTCAAAATAAATCACAATGAGCTCCTTTCCTATCCAAACAAATTCGACCAGGTCTTATTTGCTAATGTGCAGCAAGCTTATGATATGGGCGCTGTCGCAGTAGGAGCTACCATTTATTTTGGCTCCCCTGAAAGTCCGCGTCAAATTCAAGAAATCAGTGAAGCATTTGCTCATGCCCATGAATTGGGGATGGCAACCATTTTGTGGTGTTACCTTCGTAACAGCGCATTCAAAGTAGATGGAGTAGATTACCATACAAGTGCAGACCTGACAGGTCAAGCGGATCATCTAGGCGCTACAATAGGGGCGGATATTGTAAAGCAAAAACTCCCGACAAATAATGGCGGGTATAAGGCCTTAAACAAAGATAAGAAAGGCAGCTATGGGAAATATAGTGATCTGATGTATTCCCAGCTGTCTTCGGATAATCCCATTGACTTGACGCGGTATCAGCTGATCAATAGCTATAATGGAAGAGTAGGTCTTATTAATTCCGGCGGTGCATCGACAGAAGACGATTGGCAGGATGGAATCCGTACTGCAGTGATCAACAAGCGTGCGGGTGGAATGGGACTGATAATGGGCAGAAAAGCATTTCAGCGTCCAATGGATGAGGGGATCAAGCTTACGAATGCTATTCAGGATGTCTATCTTTGCAAAGAAGTGTCTATTGCTTAACGGGTGAACAACCGCGAAGTTGTCTCCAGTATGGTCTGTGTAGGGTTTTATCTGAACGCAGGAAGCTTCGCTCTGCAAGAAGTTGCCTCTAAACCCATTGTGTGGCTTTTTTTTTGAACGCAAAGAACGCAGAGAAGCTCCGCCCTGCATTTGGTTGTCACTAGTACGGTTGTTTTCATACCGATCTTACATCGACGCGGTCCCCCGCGGGACCGCGTCGCCGACGTTGACATGCTCGCTGCGCGATCACGTCAAGCATAACTAGACACTTTATTTAATACTCTTAATCGCGGTTTCCACAGCAGAAACAAGTTTCATAACTTAATGGTAGATAGCATGACAAAATTTGCTATTGTCATTTAGGTTTATCCTGCAAAAGACTTGAATGGATTCGGTGTAATGTAAATGTGAGATCGGTATGAAAATAACCGTACTAGTGGCGCCCTCAGGGTGGAGCTTCTCTGCGTTCTGTGCGCTGGAGTACCGCGGCGGTTCATATCCATTTCGTTCTTGAATCAAAAAATACACTTGTGTAAACTAACGTCACCTTCTTTTGAGGGGCGTTAGCTCAGTTGGTAGAGCGCAACAATGGCATTGTTGAGGTCAACGGTTCGATCCCGTTACGCTCCAATTTTCTTTAAAGTACTATTTGTGTTATAGTAATTACGCAACAAACTCTATATTGAGGATAATATGCGTTACTATAAATATTTAATACCTTTAGTTGTAGCATTTACTTTTATAAGCACCCCTGCTTTAGAAGCTAGATCGAGTTTTTTCTTTGGTTTGAATCTGAATCTTATTCCACAATTGCTTGCACCTGCACCTAGACCTGTAGCTGTTTACGCACCGCCTCCGCCAGTCTATTACTACGCTCCGCCAGTATATTACGTAGAACCAGCTCCTGTATATGTTGTACCGGGCGAATATTACTATTATTATTAGTGGATTGGGGTCGTTTAGTAATCCTTGACGACCCTTTTTTATGAATCTCTCATCTCTTCAAAAGCTTTCAAGTAGTATTTCCAAAGGTCTTCTTCTACCTTTTGACCGGTAGGAATAGCTTCAGGATGGACTTTCTTTTTTAATTTCGAAAGGGTTTTTGGAAGAGGCTCTTGGGTGGGCATGTTCACGCTAAACGCTTCAATATAGTACTCTAAACACTCTTCAACGGGAGTGGTTTTTTGCACCTTTTTTTTAACAGGCGGGGGTTTCTGTAGAGGAGGAGGTTGAGGTTTTGCTACTTTCTTTATTTTCTGAAAGCTATTTTTGAAACGCTTATCCAACCAAAGGGCGAATGTCTCTATGTTAATAGAGTGGGCTCCTTTAAGGCGTGCCCGATGGGTGAGCTCCCTATCAGAAGTGACCACAGTAATTTTAGAAGGGGTTTTGAATTCATCGATGGCGTTGATGATATATTCATCTGCAGTTTCATTGTGGTTAGTAAAGTGAACTTCCAGGCCTGCATAGTGCCCGCGGCTACTTTCATCTAAGGTATGCTGTGCATCAAAAATAATCGCTGCTTCGATATTGAGGGCAGCAACTTTTTCACTTAACTCAGTGATGCTTAAAAATCTTTTTTGTTGGAGAGAGTGCTTCGAGGAATATAATCGGAATGCGAGGTTATATCCATCGATGAGGTAGCGCATAGGGCTACTTAATTTTTGACTGTAAAAAGAGCAATATTTTTTCTAAAGCCTTGCCGCGATGAGAGACCTTATTTTTTAAGTCTTCCTGCAGTTCACCGAATGTTTTGCCGCCATAGTCATGTTTGGAAAAAACGGAATCGTAACCAAATCCATTATTGCCTCTTTCTTCTTCGGCAATCATGCCTTCGCAAATCCCAGTAACAACTTTTAGATAGCCATCAGGACCTGATAGAGCAATAGCACATTCATAGAAACCTGCTCTTTGCAGGTCTTTGAAATCTGTCATTTCTTTGAGAAGTTTTTTAGTGTTCTCAATATCAGAAGCATTAACATCTGCATAGCGGCGGGAATGTACACCCGGGTCTCCTTTAAGAGCGGGGACAACCAGGCCTGAATCATCAGCTATGACCCATTTTTGGAGAGTTTTGGCAGCATGTTCAGCTTTAATACTGGCGTTTTCTTGGAAGGATTTACCGGTTTCTTCCGGCTGTACGTAATGGGGAAAGTTATGCAGAGTTAAGAGGTCTATATGCGGTAAACCATGGAACATTGCCTTGTATTCACGAATTTTGTGTATATTAGTTGTGGCTAGGACAAGTTCCATGGTTATTTCCTCTAGGATTTGTCGAATATTGTTTTCATTTCAGTTAAGACGATGTCTTCTTCTCTGAAACGGATGGATTCACCTTTTTTCAAACCAATGAGCGATTGTGCTAGTTGGGATTGAAATGAGAGAATTCCTTTCTCTGGATCTGCATCCCAGGGGCCTAAAATTGTGTAGGTAATGTCGGGTTTTCCAGTCACGCTTAATGTTGCGATGGTGCCAATACTGACTTCATTAGGATTGACGTCATCTCTGGTAATGATGCGTGCGCGGTTAAGTTGCTCGCTAAGGAATTTGAGCTGGCCTTGTAAGTGGGCGCGTCTTTCCAGAGCAAATTTGAATTCGGAGTTTTCACGCAAGTCGCCATGGGCGCGTGCGGCTTCGATTTCACGTGCATTTTCCACGATTTCAACGGTACCGATGGTTTGAATACGGTTTTTAGTGCGTTGATAACCTTCGTCAGTTGTCCATATGATATGCCCGTCAGTAAGGCTTTGGTTTTTCGTTTTCTTCCGCACAATTAAGGAAGGGTGGACAACTTCAGCTAGAGAACGGAGGATTTTGACGTCATGATCGCTTAATGTTTGGCATTTGCTGACGAGGAGTAGGTATTCTTTGACGAATTCGAGGCTAGTTCCTTCGAGCAGTTGTCTTACCACGGAGAAGCGTTGACCTGAAAGGATGGCATACATTTTTTTCAGGAGTTCGCGGTATTCGGTTTTCAGTTCTATGGAGTTATAGAGGATCAGGAAGGATTCAAAAAAGAATTGTTGGCTTTCATTGTCATTGAAGGGCAGATCTTTGCTTTCTTTTCCTACGATTTTCTGGAAATACCAAACGAAGAGTTCCGGATTTTTCGTTGGGTTTTGGAGAAGTTCGTTTATTGCATCGGAAAGGGATGGTTTAGCTTCGCCTTCATTGAGTTCTTTTAGAACGTAGTCTCTTAAGGGGGCATTAGTGAGGTTATTGAAGAAACCGAGGAAGAGGGGAATCCAATCAGGGCGGTGTTCTCTGATGGCTATAAGAACACGTTTTTTATAAGCTAGAATTTCTATGCCATCGATAAGTTTGGGAAGGTCGTTGCTATTTTGGATAATAGTGGCGACGCTGCGGCTGTCTAATGTTTCATTGAAGGTGTTTTCAAAGAAAATGCTGACTTGGATGGCGATTGAAGGGGAGATATCTTTGGTATCGAATAAGCCTAGCATAGCTTGGCGAAGCATCTTATTGACATCTGGGTTTTTTAGGACAGCAGGAATATCACGCACTAAATTGTAGCATTGCAGGATGATTTCGTTAGGTGATGCTGTTTGCTGTAACGCCTGTTGGAGCATGTCTTTTTCAGTTAATTCGGCTTTACGTAGGCGGAATGGCTGTTTAATGCTATTAGGGGTGTCGATAAGAGAATCTTTTTTTAGTTTGGTACGGCACCATTGCCACCATTTGGTCCAGTCTTTCTCTGGGATGACGAGTTCGCAGAGTTCGTCTTTAATTTCTGCGGCTGTTTTAGGGCCAAGGTCTCTTAGAAGCGTATGGATAATTTCGTTAGGATTTTCACGTGCTTGTTGTTCAAGGATGTCGGGGTTGGCAAAACGGCGGGAAAGGAAATGGCTATTTTGAAGAGGTGTCAGTGTTTTAAAGGCGTTGGTATAGGTGAAGTGTTTGCTGCCGGCAACGAATTCGAATTCAACTGCAAGTTGTTCACGCACGGGGGAGACGTCTGCAATTTCGCCTGCATCCCATCCGCCATTATGGAAAACATAATTGCCTTTTTTCATGTGGTGGAGCAGTTCGTAATTGGAAATTGAGCCTTGGAAGTTTTGCTTTGTTCTTAAGCCTACTAGACGGATGCGTTCATTAAAATGTGGATCATTGGGGTGTTTCTTTTTGATGGCATCGATAGTGATATCTGCTAGAGTGGGAGTATTTGTCGTTTGAAGATCGATGAGCAATCTGAGAACTTCATAGGAATCTTCTAAGTTATCGATTAGGCTCCAGAGGGTGAGTCCATTTTCGACATATTTTCCGAAGGGGATTGAAAGGTCGGAGTTTTTAATTGTTTCGAGGATTTCTTTATATTCTTCGACATCTACAATATCATTTGCACAGTATTCTTCCCATAGGATGAGAAGCTTAGAAAAGTCCCTATGATTAATTTGGCTTTTTATTTCTTCCAGGTAACTCATGAAAAAAGATCCTCAATATAACTTAAAATTTTTGCTAACTTTGCCGGTGAGATAGAGTATAATCTTAGTGGCAATAAAATTCAAAAGCGGTTTTGGTTCGATAAATAGATAGGAATAGGCCGCATTGCAGTGAATTCTAGTATATCAGTAATTACGCTGAATGAGCAGGGCGCATATACTTCACGTGTGGTTAACGGAAACATCATTGCTATGAACTGCATAAATCTCCTAATTGTATGTACAAAGGTTAAATGAAAAGGCTAAAAAAAACTACGGGAATTACAGATTTCCTTTCAAAGTTCGTTAAGATCTGAATAGTTAAGTTCCATTTGTTCATATTTTCTCATCAGATCGCGCTGATGGGCAGCATCTTCATAGCGCATTTCTTTTGCGGCAAGGCGCATTTCTTGGGAATGAAGGCTGACTTTTTGGCGTATCTCATTTAAACTTAGATATTCGTGTTTTGGTTCTGCTGCGCGTTTGGATTTTCCTCTCTTAGAGCCGGAGTAGGATACTTCTTCGTATTCTTCATCCGAGACTAAAGGAATGATCTCTTTTTTAATTGTTTTAGGGGTGACTCCGTGGTCCGTGTTGTACTTCTCTTGGAGTGCCCGTCTTTTTTCAGTCGTTTCCACTGTTTGCCGGATCGACTCTGTCATTCTATCCGCATACATGATGACGCGGCCTTCGGAATTCCGGGCTGCACGGCCGCATGTTTGGATGAGCGAAGTTTTACTGCGGAGAAAGCCTTCCTTATCGGCATCGAGGATAGCGACTAGCGAAACTTCAGGAATATCCAATCCTTCCCTTAATAAGTTAATCCCTACGAGTACATCAAAATTTCCTCTGCGCAGATCTTGGATAATTTGCATGCGCTCGATGGTATCGATATCGGAATGGAGGTATTTTGCTTTGATTCCGAGCTCGATCAGATATTTTGAAAGCTCTTCGGAAAGCCTTTTTGTTAGTGTCGTGACAAGGACGCGGCCGCCTTTCTTGGTATGTGCATGGATTTCAGCGAGACAGTCGTCTATTTGGTCAGCAGCGGGGCGTATTTCTATGACAGGGTCTAAAAGTCCGGTGGGGCGTATCAATTGTTCGACAATCTCACCGTCAGCTTCTTGGATCTCCCAGTTAGCTGGAGTTGCAGATACGTAGACGACTTGATTGAAGCGGGCGTAGGATTCTTCGAATTTAAGGGGGCGGTTGTCAAATGCGGAAGGGAGCCTGAAACCAAATTCAACTAGCGATTGTTTGCGGGCTTGGTCGCCATTATACATAGCTGTCATTTGCGGTATGGTCTGATGGGATTCATCTACAAAGAGAAGGTAGTCTTTTGGAAAATAGTCGATCAAGCAGGGAGGGGGATCTCCAGGATTCCTCATGCTGAAATGACGTGAATAGTTCTCAATGCCTTTGCAGAATCCTATTTCTTTGATCATCTCCAAGTCATACATTGTGCGTTGGTGTATGCGCTGGTGTTCTACATACAATTTATTCTGTTCGTAATGCGCCATGCGAAGTTTAAGTTCATCTTTAATGGTCTCGATGGCATGAAGGCGCACTTCTTCAGGTGTAACGTGGTGCGAACTTGGGTAGATAGTGATGGAATCGATGGACTTTCTAGATTTACCTGTCAGAGGGTCGATTTCTGTTATTTTTTCCACTTCGTCGCCAAAAAGCTCTATGCGGTAAGCTAACGAGTCTTCATATGCTGGAAAAATATCAAGGATATCGCCACGGACCCTGAAAGTCGCACGAGCGAAATCCATATCATTTCGTTTGTATTGCATCTCTACCAAGTGCAAAAGGATTTCGTCACGACGCCGCTCTTGTCCTACTTGGATATTAAGATTCATTCCGCGGTAATATTCTGGAGAGCCTAGGCCGTAGATGCAAGAGACTGATGCTACAATTATGACATCATTGCGCTCAAGCAGTGACCTTGTGGCGCTTAATCGCATTTTGTCGATCTGGTCATTGATCGCTAGGTCTTTTTCTATATAGGTATCTGTTCGGGCAATATAGGCTTCGGGCTGGTAGTAATCATAATAAGAAACAAAATATTCGACAGCATTGTTAGGGAAGAAAGATTTGAACTCTTGATAAAGCTGTGCGGCTAAGGTTTTATTGTGGGCAAGGACCAGAGTAGGTTTTTGTACTCTCTCTATAATATTAGCCATCGTAAAGGTTTTGCCTGAACCTGTAACGCCGAGTAAGACTTGAGCTTTCTTTCCTTCTTTAATGCCTTTTACGAGGGCATCAATAGCATGTGGCTGATCTCCGCGTGGAAGAAAGTCAGTTGCTAGTTTGAACTCAGTCATAAATTTACAGAAGGGAAAGTGATTTGGCTATTTCTAATCCTATCACAAGAAAAGAGAATAGCATAGCAGCGATCAAGGTAATTTTTCCGCCCGGGGCGGCATACCCTTCGAATCTCTTTTGTATGTATCTACCTCTCCATACCATAAGGGCGGGCATAAGACCTAGAAGGAAAACTACGCCATAAGCGCCTGAAATCTCCAGCGCTGTAAGGAATGCGCGCGCATAAGTGATGGCGATGAGGAAGGGGGGGATGAAAACCAAGCACACTAACATAAGGTTATTCGTATGTGTACGTTGTAATTTAAATCCGTCGGCGAGGAAGTCGCATAGAGCTAAAGCGACCCCAATAAAAGAGGTGACAATGGCAAAGAAACTGAATAGTTGTGCGATAAGGCTTAATACAGGGGTATTGATAGCATTGGCTAGTAACGTCGCGCCGTTAGCCCCTTTTTGATATCCTTGTAATAGTCCGTTAGCCCCTTCAAATGGTATGATGCCTAATGCGATCATTTGCCAGAGGGCATAGATGACGAGAGGGATGAAGCTGCCTATTAATAAGGTCCATTTAAGGATTTTGATGTCTCCATGCATATAGCTGTAGAGGCTAGGGATAATGATATGGAACCCATAGGCAGTAGCTACGACAGAGACGACGGAAAAAGCAGTCGGCCAGTCGGATCGGATAAGCTTTTCAGTCTCAACATAAGGGGAAAGCATTATTAACATTGCGGAATAGCTGACAGCTAAACCAATCATTAGGAAGCGGTTCCAATAGTCTACGTGTGCCGTCCCTCTTAATAGTAGGTAGGCCAGCAAAAGTACTAGGGGAATACCGCACCAAGCACCTAGTGGAGGGATATTGAAAGTGCTGGTTAACAGATCGCTGATGATGGCGCTACTACCGGCAATATAGGCTGTGAGCAAAGAATAGAGAAGAAAAAGATAAGCCGTCCAGCTGATAGCTTCTCCTGGTCTGCCTAAGGTCATTTTGGCCATAGTAAGCAGATTGGTTCTTTGGCCTGACCAGGTGTTCACTTCAAGAAACAGCAAGGCTGTATAGGTCATATACAGCCAAAAACAGATAAAAAGAACTAAGGAGGGAATGAATCCTGCTACACCTGCGGATACGGGCAATGCTAACATGGCAGCGCCGATAGTCGTTCCGGCGACAAGCAATATACCGCCTAGAAATTTTGCCCAATTATGCATCTAATAAATGTTGTTTTTCTATTTTTCGTTGCTCTTGTCCTAATCTGCCCATTTGATAGCCTTCATAGTCGACAAATTTAAAGAACCGTTCAAAGGCAGGACATATCTCGCATACTTGCCTTGCCATCTCTTGAGCTATGAAGCGATAGGTTGGGTGTCCGGCGGGAGATGAGCGTAGCTCGCAGAGCCATTGCAGGGCCCGCAAATTAACATTGAAATACCAACGTAAATGATAGCCCATAGGGACCACGTATTGGGCTTCTTCAGGAAACTCAACGGCAATCATATCGTAGGCTTCTTTTGCACGGAACATGGCCTCGTTGTAATCGTCTTCCAGCGCGCTGCCTTCGATCTCCGGCGGTATATAGAAGCCGTAGTCGCAAGTAAGCATTTGCTTTTCTTGTGTCAGGATGCGGTGGCGGTGAAGATCTCTGTAAGAGCCGTAGTCACCGATGATTTCGAAGGTAAAGGTTGCATGCTCTAATGCGCGCGGAGATTTCTGGCGTCGGTTGTCCCTGCTTGTTGCGGCAGCGTCTAAAATGCGTGCGATATCTTCTTCGGACATTTCGTGGCATAGTTTGCGCAGCTCTCCCAAGCCTTTATTGCAGTGCGGGAATAATAAGGCTGCTGCTACATTGAGGGGGCCTTCCTTGTCATAGTCAAGCATGCGTACACCGGGAGTCATGGAGCGGTCGGCTGCGTCTGCAAAAAGGAAGGCTGTTTGATGGAGATCATTGAGCATGTTCTCATAGAAAGAACTGTAATTGGTATGAGTGTGGTGCGAGGGGGAAGAGCGGCGGACGAAAGAAGGTATTTCTTTTGTAAGCTCCTCATGCATGCGGCGGCCGATGTCTTGCATTTCGGTGAGAGTATAGCAATGCATTTTATGCAGCAGCCCTTCATAGAAACGGCCGTTGCCAAACACACCCATGTTTGTTAGGGTGGACGCCGGTAAAAGACCTCTTAAGCAGTCTAGGACCTTGGCGCGCAGAGCAGCTTTGTAAGCGGTAGCGGAGATGGCCGGGTCTTTCAGAAATGTTTTTTCAAAAGTCTGCGTCAGAGGGGGGATGAGTGCGCTATAAGTTTCAAATAGGTGATTACAGGTGGAGATATAGGCATCTCTGAAGGCGGAGGTCATTAGGATAGGTTCGTGGTAGAAAAGGTATTCACCATTCACTTTCTGGTCAAAGTAGACATAGCGGGTGGACTTCTCTAAGGGGGAGCCGCCAATTCTGCAGTCTTCAATAGCCTTTGCAGCGAGCATGGAAATATTTTCTATGGCAATATGTGCTCCACCGAGTTCGCCAATGGAGTCATCGCCGTAGCCGTCCAGGATTCGGTCATAGAAATTCTGGGCTTTCTGGATAGCTTCTTGTTGACTTTCAGTACTATAATTTTGAGGTTGTCCTGCAATTTCAGAGAAATGGGCTTCATCTTCATTTCCAATGAACTCCTTCAATAGCAAGGAACGCAAGCCTAAATTAGAGCGTGAGTAACGGGAGAAAAGAGCTCCTTTTATGACTTCGGGAAGATTGCGCAAAGCAAAAATATGGCTATGCGTATTCGTAACGTAACGCTCCAAGATGCGTCGTTGCGCGTCGGTGAACTCCTCGTAATCATCCGATAACATTAGAAACCTCGTGCCGGGAAATTATAATTGTCTTATCTTGCCACAAGATAACGATAAAGAAAAGCGCTGACTTAGAAATAGGCTGATATGGAATTAATTAATGATAAATTATTGGAGTATAACAGTTTAGGCTTATTTCCCGGACCTGAAGAAGAAGAAGCTGACTATTATAAAAGAGTAGATTATTGCCTACATTTAAGGACGATACTATCTAAAGATCACGGTTCAATTATTCCTCCGGAAGTAATGGAAGCGGAAGACCAGCCCTTAACTGAAGAAGCGTGGCAAGTCACACGTCCACTCTTCGGCATCGCCCCTCTTTGGACCCCTTTATTTTTCAGCAATCATCAGTTAGCCCCCTGGCATGGCGGTTGCGCATGGATTTTCCGAGTAGCGGAAGATTCTCCTATCGGAGCGATATTCCAATTACGGCGTAGCTTTAAAAAGAAGGAAATATTCTTAGGTTATTACAAGCGTTCTTTCTTACTAGCGCACGAAGGTGTGCATGTAGCTCGAATGGCATTTGAAGAGCCCAAGTTTGAAGAAATACTAGCCTATATGACTTCTCAAAGTGCATTTCAACGATTTATAGGGCCCTTGGCCGAATCATCCAAAGAGACTGCTATTTTTGCACTTCTCATTTTTGTAAGCATGGTCATTTCATTAACAGCAGGAACAGGCGTATGGCCGCTTTGGATGGTCGGCATAAATCTATTACCTTGGCTTATGATAATTGCGGCTTGCATACGCAGAATTTATAGGCAAAGCCAACTGGATAGATGTCTGAAAAACCTTAAGCAATTGACGTCGCAGGCTAATCATGTTGCCTGCAGGCTTACCGATAAAGAGATCATTCTTTTTGCGGGATATGCTCCTGAAGAGATCACTCGTTATGCAGCGGAAAATAAAGAGTTTAGATGGTCTCTTCTGCGCAGTTATTTCAGTTGACTTACAGATTTAGAAGAGGAGCGTATTTAGCATTGCGCTGCAAGAAATGCTTGCAAATATCGTGAGAAGAAACTATGAAATAAATTCGTTTAATTAAGGTGTGACGTGGCGCTAAGAATTAAGTTTCTACTTATTTTCCTACTAACTATTTCGAACATTGAAGCTGTGGTATTTAATGGCGATCTTACCAAAATTCTTGTTGCAAAACCGGGTGAGATCTTCAATGTAAAATTAACGATGACAAATAATAAGGATGTCCCCGAAGAAGTTCACATCAACCAAGCTGACTATAAATATAATTCTAACGGTGAGAATTTCTTTGAAGAGCCTAATACTCTAGAACGTTCGAATGCTAAATGGTTAGAACTCCACCAGCAAAGCGTAAGAATTGAGCCAGGGCAAACTAAGGATGTTTATTACACAGTACGTGTTCCGAATAATCCTCAGCTTAAGGGTTCATACTCTAGCGCGATACTTATCGAACCGACAGAACCTGTGACAACCTTACAAGCTGAAAACGCCGTTTCCATTCAAATTAAAGTACGTTACGCCCACCAGATCATCGTAAATGTAGGCGCTTTAGAAAAGTCTTTAAAATTATTAGACTCGAATCTATTAAAGACTGATACCGGCCATACGTTAAACATGGATGTTGAAAATAATGGGAACTGCCATCTTTATCCTCATCCTACTCTAAAACTATACGATCTCAAGGGACAATTAGTAAAAACAATGCAGGCCGCTCCACAAAATATTCTTCCCTATAATTCAGTGCGGTTTTCCCTTCCCCTAGAAGAGATATCTGAAGGGGAATACTACGGGTTACTACTACTAGATGTTGGGAATGGTAAATTATTTGCAGAAAGGCTGTCTCTATCCATTCATTAAATATGGAT
Organism: Parachlamydiales bacterium; assembly: GCA_041671045.1. Taxonomy (NCBI): domain Bacteria; kingdom Pseudomonadati; phylum Chlamydiota; class Chlamydiia; order Parachlamydiales; species Parachlamydiales bacterium. The sequence continues at coordinate 73,043 of JBAZCF010000006.1, read as the reverse complement.
TGATAGGAATAGCGATACTACAATTTTCATTAGCGTACGCTGCTGAGTGTACTCTGATCACTCCCCCATCCCTAGAAGTTACGCCCGGAGAAGCTGCTGTTATTATCATTAATATCAGCAATCCGGGAAAAAAAGATGTACTGATACCTTTCGACCTGCAATTACCTCCTGAATGCGAATCTTTAGTGGAATGTGATAAGCTCATTCCACTCTCTCCTGATAGTTCGCATATGCTTCTTGTTCCCATATCTGTCGCTAAAGGATCGCTTCCTGGTTTGCATGAAGTCGTTTTCTCTATCGACTCCAAACCATATTCGGTTATTTTGGATGTCCAAGGGCAAAGAGAGCTGTCTTTTGAAGTGGAGAAGACGCCCTCGTTAGTAGCTGAAGGACAGCGCTTTCCCATTACCTTAAGCACCCATAACGCAGGTAATATCACGGTACCTATCAGGATTAAAACCATCATCGATAATGATGCTTGGGCTGTTCTCGATTGTGAAGAATATGATCTTGTTCCCGGTGAAAATACTATTTTTTACGGACAAGTCGGGGTCCTCCCCACGACTTGCAGAGCAAAAAGCAGAGTACTGCAGATCATTGTTTTGGATGCTTGCACAGATGAAGAATTGTATTCATATTGTTCAGTGGTAGATGTGCTGCCCTGTGGCATGGATAGCATTCCTGACCCCTGGGTAAACGTATCAGGCTTTTTCAGAATGTTCGCGACAGGCCAGGAAGGGGAGTTGGTCGTTGGCACTGAGTTATATGGAAGAGGGTTTATCGATGAGGATCAACTGAGGGAGATAGACTACGAATTCCTTATTCCCAGCGAGGCCCACACCACACTCTACAATCAATATCAACGCTTATTTGTGGGTATTATAGATCCGCAGTTCGAGTTCGTCTTGGGTGATACCAACTACTATCTGACTCCATTGACAGAAAGATGGGGTTATGGTCGTGGAATAGGCATTGACTTTACTTTTGACCGTCTGTCCTACGGTAGCTTCTATCGGCAGAATAGGCAAAATCATAACTGCCAGTTTGAGGAAGGGGCCGCATACCTACAATATGCATACTCGCCTTTTGGAAATATCTCCTTAAATTATATCAGACGTTCGCAAGTGGATACTCCCCAAGGAAATATTGTCAGTATCCGCTGCGAAGAGGCGCCTGCTCCGGGCCGTTTTTTCGGTTTGGAGTTTGCTTATGATACAAGTACAAAGAAACATCAAGGGGATAGAAAAGGCTTCGATATTGATTTTAAAAATACTTTTGGTAGGGATTCCTCTTGCTATTTCACACGTACCTATGCTGGCAAAGGATTTTATGGCTATTACAATGATGCCGACTATTATTCTGCAGGGGTGGACCTTGGGTTATCAGCGGTTACAAGACTTTTAGTCACCACTAATCGTGTATGTCAGAATTTAAACCATTGCGATACAACAGCACCCCGCTGGCGTGATTACACGGCTAAGCTATCGTACTGGTATGATGCGTGTTCGCAAATTACCCTCGTGGGGAATTTGCTTACCGGAAGGGATGCTTACGATCCTTGTAACTTCGATTTCAGTCAGGCTTGGGGTGGTATCCAATATTCATTCAATACCGGCAGGTACGCACTATTTTGTATCTCAGAGGTGGGGGGACAAAAAAATCATGTGACCGACACTTTTTGCAAACCATTGCAAAGGTATAATTTCGATTTCAACATGACAGTAGATCCTGTCCGTTCTTTTACTTTGCATTATGAATGCGGAAATACAAATCCTTATGATGCCCGTCAGTGGCGTTATGCGGCGGGGGGTGCCTTCCTTTGGCGGTACCAATATCTGTCCTATGCAGAGATCTATGCAAGAGCAATTAACGACAGATTCTATGGCGACAAATTGAATGGGAAATGTTATGACGGAAGGTATGTGCATGCCATGGGACGTGTTTCACATACTTTGAGCAACCTGCACAACATTGGCGTGCGCCTAGACTGTTTTTTTAGCAGGCATCAAGACAGTAGGGATGAATATAAATTTATTGCCTCCTATACCATCCCTACAAAAACACCTGTCAAATGGCGTACTGATTTCGGTTCCATTGAAGGTACTGTTTACGACCAAATGACTAATGAACCTGTATCCAATGCAGTTGTATCTCTGGGGGATGACGCTCGTTTAACGGACGAATGTGGAAATTTCAGGTTTTCCAATCTTTGCCCCGGCATACATACACTTTCTACCAGCATGTTGCCTGCTAGAATGCTCCAAACCAATCCTTGTGATATACCTGTTAATGTTATGGGTGGCAGAACAGTATGCAATGATATCACTACTACCTATGCAGGGCAAGTGGAAGGAGATATCAAAATGTATAACTATGAGGAGAACCTTAATCTGAATCCTTCTACACAAAGGCATTCGCCTGGCGTGTGGTTGAGCTTGGTTGAAGCTAAAGGTCTTTCAAATACGCGTATCATCCTTTCAAGGAATGGAACGGGTGAAATCCTCTCAACCACTACAAATTGTTTAGGACATTTTAAATTCGACAATCTGCACCCTGGTTTATGGACTATGAAAATAATGTCTAATGAGGTGCCTTTAGATCATTACATGGAAAACGACACTTTGGAAATAGTTGTTCAAAGAATGGTCTCAGAAAAAATCGAAATAAAAGTCCTGCCAAGACCTAAAGAAATCCTACCTATGGTCCTTTAAGCCAAAATACATAAACCACGCTACAGAAGTGTATATGTTACCGTAACCACACTGTTTGTAACAGGTGACGCCTGTACTGTGGCGGTCATGGTGTAAGTAATTTGAAGTCCGCTTTGTAAGGTCAATAGGATCATCCCGGTAATTAGATCTGCAGGAGTGGTAGACATGGTCACACTGCCTTGAGAGGTTCCTATCAAAGGAGCTTGAAGTTCGATGGCCAGGGTCATGCCTGTGGGCATGTTGGTATTCAATTGTCCGGTGATTTTACGCGCGAGGGATAAGGTAGAAGCGCTATATGTCGTTGAAGTATCCACAAGATTAGCAGGCTGGCTGCCTGCCGCCGGCACAGCAAAAACAAAGGTCCCGGGATTTCCCGAAACAGCAATGCTATCTAGGAGGCCTTCAAGAGCTGAAAAGATGCTCAGGATATTTAGTAATAAGAAAAAACGGAAAAGCATGTTAGGGACCTAGAGTATAAGTGATGATCCGTGAAGTTGAAGCTGCAGGGGCTGCGCTGACAGTAGCTGTCAGCGTGTATGTTACGGACAAGGCAGAGGCTGTGAGTTTGGTAATTCCTGTTACCAAATCGGAATCGGTAGTCGATAGCGGCACGGTTCCTGAACTGGTGGCTCCTGAGGGGGCTCCCAAATTAACACTCATGGTAAGTCCCGTGGGCATTGCGGAGTTCAATTTCGCAGTGACCTTGGCCGCTGTGGTATTGGTCGATAGGGTCCACGTTGTAGAGTTATTTGTTGCATTAGTCGTAGGGACACCCGGTGTAAATGAACTAATTGTAAATGTGGCCGGGTTCCCGGAAAAAGTAATCTCATTGATGGTAGGGACTGTAAAAGTCACATTTGCTGTTGCAGAGACTGACCATAGCTTTGTTTGAACTAGCAATACCAGGGCCAAGAACCTAAGAACGAACATTAATCACCAATAGTATATGTCAGAGTACGCGTTGCACTTGGGGCTGTTGCAGCTGCTACTGTGGCTGCTAAACTGTAGCTTACTGTTAATCCGGTTTGGTTTGCATTAGAAATTCCCGTGACTAAATCCACGGATGTCGTTGAAAGTGTTTGGGCGCCTGCGGAGGTGGCTCCTGTCGGAGCTTGTAAATTCACCTGTAAAGTCAGTCCGGTAGGCATGTTAGTATTTAAGGCAGCAAAAATTCGCTGGTTAGATTCATTCGTAACTACCGAGTATGTTGTGGAGGTGTCTACTGCTGGAGCGCCTCCAGGTGATACTGTAAAAGTGCCCGGATTGCCCGAAAATGTAATATCCCTAACAGACTGCACAATAAAAGTGATGGTGACGATTGCTGTGGATGCAGCAGAAAGGCCAGTAAAGGCGAAAATAAGACCTAAGTAAAGCCAAGGTAATTTACGCATACAAATGTTCCGGTTAGGGTTATTCGATTCTAAATTTAAGTGTAATTTTTTTTATATAATTAACATATTATTTTATATAGAGTGAATTAATATTTTTTGAAGATTCCACAAAAAAAAATTGGGGATATGGGTCACCGTAATCTTAACTTACTGCATTTAAGTATTATAACTTTCTGTCTCTGGGAATCATTGTCCCTTTTTGAAGCATGGTTTGTTTCGCCTTACGATGCATTCAACTGGATTCCGTTTATCCTATGGTTATTACCGCTATATGCTTTGCGGTTACCAACGAGCTGGGTAGCATCTGAACTTGCTTTGGTGATGGTCATTGCAGGTATTTTAACAGCGGTGAATACTCTAACTTACATAGGGTTTGCATTTTCCATTGCTGCTTGGATTCCTTGGAGTAAAGAGTCGCCCCTCTGGATTTCCAGCTCGATTCTTTGGATGCCTATTTTCTCATATCTTATGGTGGAATGGCCATTCGGAATTGCCATTTCTTGCAAAGTTCTAGGAGTGTCTCTAGCTACTTTATTAAAAATAAGGAGCCTAAGAAATGAAGTCTAGCGGCAAAACATTGCTGTATATCACCTTGGCTCTTGCAATATGCATTGCCTTGCTCTGGCAATTCATGCCGCTTCAAAGCGCTGCCGCAAGGATAAGCAAGTTACCTCTTTATGGGCCTGCTTATCTGGGTGAAAATGTACCGCTATCTGCTTTCGAAGCTAAGATCTTTGGGGGTGTCGACTTGCTGAAGCGAGTATACACAGTAGCGGATGTCCCTTATTTCATTACGGTCATTGACGGAACACGTAATAGACATGTTGTGCATGATCCCTACTATTGCTTCCATGGCGGGGGTTGGGATGTCATAAAGGATGAGCCCTTTCCTATTGCTAATGGAGATGCTCGTTTGGTTTCTTTAAAAAAAGGGGATCAAACTCAAGAAGCATTATACTGGTTTTCTGACGGTAAACATAGTTTTGGTTCTACTTATCGCTATTGGTGGGAAGCTACAAAGCGGCGCCTTACTTTTGGACACTCTGGAGAAGAACCTGTGCTTATTGTGGTACAACCTATAGAAAAAAAATATTTGCCCTGGAATAAACTTCAAGAACTTTTCCCCTCACTGTTTCAACTATGAAAGAATTAAGCATTGTTATTATTGGCAGAAATGAAGCCGACAGATTAGAAAATTGTTTTAAATCTGTAATCCCTTTGGAGGCTGGTGAATGCATTTATGTAGATTCCGACTCAAAAGATAATAGCGTAGAAATCGCTAAGAAAGCCGGGGCAAAAGTCATTGCTGTGCCCGGTCCTAAATTTTCTGCGGCAATAGCGCGTAATATAGGTTGGAAAGCTGCAAAAGGAGAGTGGATCCTCTTCGTCGATGGAGATTCTGAAATAGTGCCGGAGACGGTTCTTAGTAGTATAGATATTCTCAAAGCAGAAGAAAAAATTGCTATAGTGTACGGAGAAACAAGGGAAAGATATCCCGATCGTTCATACTATCAAGGTGTAGCAGATTTAGATAATGCACAGAATATCAAGGGGATAGAGTATTGTGGAGGAAATGCGCTGATAAGAAAAACCGCATTGCAAACTGTCAGCGGCTACGATGAGTATCTTTATGCCGGGGAAGAGCCTGAAATGTGTCAGCGAATGGTAATGAAGGAATGGAAAATAAGGAAACTTCCGGAAGTTATGGCTTGGCATGATTTGGAAATGGATTCTTTCAAGCAATATTGGTTAAGGAATGTACGGACAGGTATGGCCTATGCCGCAGTGGCAGCACGCTCTAAGGAACTCGGAACAGACCTATGGACAAGGACTGCACTGAAAAACATTATCAAGGCTGCGATTTTCGTAACTGCAACTCTAATTATTTTTATAAGCCGCTCTCCCTTCTGGTTAATCCTTTGGCTTCTCTGCATTATCGCGTTAGTATCACGAACATCCCTTAGGGCTTTATCCCAAGGAGCTTCATTAAAAAATAGCATTCTTTATGGTATCCATAGCCATTTTATACATCTGCCAATGGCATACGGGCAGATGAAGTATTACTGGAAGTCACTGCAAGAACCCATTGAGTACAAATGATACAGAAGGTAGGAGGCGATACTTCAAGGAGGTTGAAGGTTTTATTAATCATTGAACAATGCCATCCTGAAATGTCCTCTGTCCCTTTTTTAGGTTATAAATTATACCGGGCGCTAGGCGCTGTTGCCGATGTCACGCTCGCAACACACGGTAGAAATAAAGAAGCCTTGCTTAAACTGCACCCTGATGCAGATATCGTATTTTTCCCTGAAAGCAGGGCTTCTACCTATTATTACCGGTTTTTGGAGTCTTTCCTTACAAGGGGCGCCACACGCTGGCCGTTATTCCATACACTGCTTTATCCTATTTATGCTGAGTTCAACCACGCTGTGTATAAACATTTTTCAGAGTCAGTGGCGAGGGGTAATTTTGATCTAGTGCATGCCTTCACACCGATTATTCCACGCTATCCAGTGAAAATTGCTTCCGTGTGTAAATCCACCCCTTTTTTCCTGGGCCCGGTGAACGGGGGAATTCCTTTTCCCCCAGGCTTTTCTGAAGTAGCAAAGAAAGAACATCAAGGTTTTCAGGCATTGAAACGGTTTGCCAAATATCTTCCGGGATACAAAACAACCTACCATAATTCCAAAGTGGTATGGGTTGGTTCAGATTATACGTTGCAAGCACTTAAAGTCATTTTCCCTGAAAGCAATCTAGTGAAACTCTCAGAAAATGGAGTCGATGATGAATACTTCTCTCTTAGACGAGAGGCAAAGAACGGTTGCCGCGCCTTATTTGTGGGGCGTTTGGAGCCTGTTAAATGCGTAGATATACTTATCAATGCCCTTCAGCTAATGCCGGAGAAAATTTGTCTGACAATTGTGGGGGATGGATCGGAAAGGAAACAACTAGAGGCTCTCGTCCATAAGTTGCACTTAGAAGACTTTGTACAATTTACAGGCTGGGTTCCCCACAATCAGTTGTTGCCGCACTATGAAAGTGCGGACATATTCTGTTTCCCTTCTGTCAAGGATTTTGGAGGTGCGGTCATCCTAGAAGCTATGGCTGCAGGGTTGCCTATTGTAGGTGTGAACTACGGGGGTGTAGGGGAATATGCCGATTCTTCGTGCGGAATCCTTTTATCGGCGACTGATCCCCAAACGTTAGCGGCTGATTTCAGTTCTGCTATGGAAGAATTAACTTTCAATCCTTCTCGAAGGCTAAAAATGGGTGAATGCGCGCGTCAAAGAGCTAAAGCTTTTTCATGGAGTGCTAAAGCGAATGATATCCTAGATACCTATAATGAATTTATAGCAAAGGAAGGGCACTCATGTTCTTCCTGATATTCCTTCCGGCACTCATCGCTATTATAGTTTTATGCGTTAAAGGGGATGAAAGCGCCTTCCGCAATGTTTACCTGCCCGTATTGATTCTTGTACCACAGGTTTTTTACAGTGAGATCAGCGGACTTCCAAGTCTCTCTACGGCTTCTGCAGCTATTTTTCCCATTGCTATTTTTTGTGCAGTCAAATACATCCGCTTTTGGAGTTGGTCCTGGATGGACATTTGGATTTTTCTTTTTATTTTCTGCTGCTGTGTTTCGGAGCATTACAATACGGCACATATTGAAGGGAAAGAAAGGCTATCCTTAATTCTTTTGATCGACATGGTCTTTAAAGTAGCTTTTCCCTATCTGTTAGCTAAAGCCTTAATTCATCGCAAAGGTAAAAGCGATCTTTATGCCTCTCGTATCGTTATTTTATTGGTGATATGCGTCATTATCTCCTTATACGAAATGCGCTTTGTCACTAATCCTTTTGTCGCTGTAATGAAGCCCTTCTTTCCGGGTCAAGGAGAAGATTGGCCCACACTATATCGTTATGGCTTGGTGCGTATCGGCGGACCTTTTGTACAAACTATTCTTTTTGGAATTGCACTTTCTATTGGATTTATCCTCAACTATTGGCTAACACGGACCGGACAATGGGGCCATTCGCACCGCGCCATCCCTAAAACGCTTTTCCACCGCTGGATAAAAAGTTTAAACTTTCTTTTTAGCTTTGCGTGGCTTGTGCCAAGAAGCAGTTACAAGGAATTAAATGTAGAGACAAGCCCTATTCCAGTTTCAAAAGGATGGTTTTTTGCCGGCATCATCCTCTTAGGATTACTGATGACTATCTCCCGCGGCCCCCTCGTGGGGGCTGCTTCAGGAATATTATTTGCAACAGCAGGATATTCCCGTCGTCATACGTGGGCTCTAGGTTGGAGGCTTATAACCTTTTTCTTAGCTCTGATATTTGGATACATAGTTTATAGGTATTATGCCGAGGTTTCGGCCACACTCTCGCCTGACATGACGGCGACCGCTGCTTACAGGGCTAAGTTATTTGAAAGTTATTACCAGGCTATAGAGCAAAAACCATTTCTTGGTTGGGGATATACTACCTGGCCGCACGATGCAGCATTGCAATCTGTGGATAATGAATATCTTTTTCTAATATTAAAACATGGTTTATTAGGATTAGCTTCATTCCTATTTGTCATTTTTTGGATTTGCGTCCGTTTAGCTAGACAAGGATTGCGCTTTGATGATGAGCTAAGAATAGAAGAATCCCTGTGCTATACATTACTAGGATGTATTGTGGCTATTGCAGTTTCAATTATTACCGTCTTTTTAGGTTTACAAATTCAACCTTTGTTTTTCCTACTCATGGGATGGGCGGAAGGTTTTATGGTTGTAAATAGACCTAGTAGGAGATTACGTGTCAGATTCTAATACTATCATTTACGTTATAAGTTGTTATCCTGCCGTATCCCATACCTTTATACAGCAAGAAATTGCTTTTCTACGCCAGGCGGGTAAAAAAGTTGTGGTGGCGTCCATCAATAATTCCAATATCGAAGAGATGGCTAAAAGCATTGAAGTCAGAGAAGAAGAAAAAAATACTTTCTATATCAAAGAAAAGGGTGTCATTACAGCCATTGACGCTCTATTTCAATACCTCATCTTCAATCCTGTACGCTTTTTTCAAGCATTGAGCTTCACATGGAAATATATACGGCAAACACGTCGGAGCATAAAATACTTATTTGGCTATTTTGGTGAAGCCCTGCTATTGGCACGCTGGTTTAGCGCTCAGAATAGCGAGCAAGTACATGCCTATTTCGGGAATGTGGCTGCTACGGTGGCTATGATTGCAAAACGCCTTCAACCCTTTAAGCTTTCCCTTTCGATTCATGGTCCGGATATCTTCTATGATGAGACAATGGAAGGCCTGCCTATCAAGGTTCAAGATGCCGATTGGATTCGGTGCATCAGCTTTTATTCTCAAAGCCAGATATTGAAGCATCTCAAAATCACAGAATGGGAAAAGCTGCATATAGTCCGTATGGGTGTGGACGTGAGCAAAATTACTCCTTTGCCTTCAACCCATGAAAAGAGCAACAACCCAAGAAAACAAATTGTTACCGTAGGTCGATTAGTTCCAGTAAAGGGATTCTCTATCCTAATTCAAGCTATTGCAAACCTTAAGGAACAGGGAAAATTTTTTGAGCTGACTTTGATAGGAAGCGGGCCTGAAAGGGCTGAACTTGAGGAGCTTGCTATGCGCTTAGATGTGGTGGATGAAATACGCTTCAAAGGGCCTTTATCCCATCATGAAACTTTAAAACATATGCAGCATGCAGATTTATTTGTTCTGGCTACGTTTGCCGAAGGCATCCCTATTGTTCTGATGGAGGCTATGGCCATGAAAATTCCTTGCATCAGCACATGGATCAATGGCACGCCGGAACTGATCAGAAATGGGATTGACGGAATCCTTGTAGCCCCCTCAGATGTTATTAGTTTACAGAATGCAATAGCGCATCTCTCCGAGAATGCTGAGCTGCAACAGAAAATTGTTCAATCAGGACGGCAGCGAATAGAGGATGAATATAATTTAGAGAAAAACACAAAAACATTAAGCAGCCTATTTTAATATGCTAAGTTACTGCCAGAGTTTATTTTTGACTTTTCTTCTTTTGTCTTCCCCTTTGTTAGGTCAAACTCAAGAAGATCAGAGCATCCATTATGGAATAGACCCTCTCCCTGTACAAGTCCATCCCTGGAGGGTAGGCATCAATCTGGGTTATTGGTCAACTTCCGGTTCAGGACATTTCATGCGCAATATCCTAAAGAACCCCGGCTTTGAAGGCTATATTGATAGGCGTATTGTCTTTGTATCCCAAAGCAATGCTCAAAGTTTTTCTGACCATAGCGGCTGGGGGCTTCCGGACAACTACTGGAATGGAGCTAAATTTGAAATACGGAGCGGAGACCATATCGGTACCCGTGGAACCATAAAAAAGTATGTACAAGAAGGTTTGGGAGGGGCTCCTCAGTTTTTCGTGGATAATCCTCTCCCTTCTTTAAATGCTAAAGACATGATTGTTGTTACCTTGACGGTAGAGAAAGATCCGGTTCCTATCTGGTGGATACCGGTAGACTCAAAAGATACCATCCATGTAGACAAAAGCACCAAACGTCCAGGGTCCGCAGGTAACCAGTCTTTACGTATGGATCCCCGAGGAAATGATCCAGCGCGCGTTCTATTCTTTTTTGACTCTATGAGCGACAAAGGAGGGAAGTTGCTGCTTGTCAATGGGCGTTGGACTTTTTCCATCTGGGCAAAAGCACAGGATCCTAACGACCATCTTGAGATCAAGTTCTTACGCTTAAATGGAACACAGCCATATCTTGAGGAGAAAATACAGCTTAATACCGAATGGCAGCAATATATAGTCAACTTCAATCCTGTGGATACAGGCCCCCCTACGACGATTATATTAAGCATCAATGCCTATGGGAATACTCCGATCTGGATTGACGACGTTTCCCTTGGTGAGGTACAGCCTGGGAACTCTCCATTTCGAAAAGAAGTCATCGATATCCTTACCCTTTTTCACCCCTCATTCCTTCGGGATAGCGGTCCGTTAGGCGACTCTTTTGAAAATAGGATCGCCCCCTTATCTGCAAGACGTACTTGGATGATGCATATTGCAGGTAGCAATCCCCAGCCATCTTTTAGCTTTTCGATCGAGGATCATCTGTCCCTCTCTAAAGATATAGGGGCAAACCCTTGGATCATCGTTCCAGTCACTTGGAACGACAGCGAATACAAAGCTTTTGGAGAATATCTAGCACAGGCTAATCAGAAGTATAACTTCAGCTCCATCATCATCGAATTCGGCAATGAAAATTGGAACTGGGTTTTCCGTCCCTTAGGTATTCCTTATTACGACGTTCATGGACAAGTATCCGATAGGGCTTTTAGACTCATTGAAGACAGTGCGGGTGCTCAAACTCCGCTTAAAAAGGTTCTGAATGGACAAGACGCCAATCCCTGGGTGTCTGACCAGTACATGCTGAATGCGAAGAATTTCGATATGATGTCTACCGCACCCTATTACTTCTATTACCTTGAACAGGGGATGAACCAAAAGAAAATCTTGGAAGACCTATTCGCCCCTGAATATGGACAAATGACCGGAAACGCAGAAGTCGCCAAAAATCACGGCAAGGAACTGTCCATTTACGAAATAAACATGCATACAACATTGGGTAATCTGCCCGCTAAAGAACGAAACAGCTACGTCTCAGGACAAGCAGCCGGAGCGGCTTTAGCACAGAATATCCTCAATGCCATGCTTTTAGGATACAATCCTATCATGGCTTCCAATTTTGCCCAGTATGGTTATTTTCTGGCCGAAATCCAAGACTATGTAAACCTTTGGGGCCTTATGCGGGATATCATCACAACCAAAAGAATGCGTCCTACAGGAATGGCTGTGATGATGCTTAATTATGTCATTGGGGGTAAAATGTTCCGTACAAATCTTAAAACAATAGACAAGCAGCCGCAGGCCCAGAAAATTGTCATCGGTGCCTTCCAATACGGTACACAATGGACTGCAGCAGCGACCAATGGAAATGATGAGCCGCAAACGGTGACTATAGAATTTCCCTACGATAGTAATACGCTACCTAAATTAGCAATTTGGCTGCAAAGTACCAGCCCGATTTCAACCAATGAGGACGCTCAAGACGTAACCTTTGGGTCCGCTCCTACGCAAATTACGGAAAGGGATGTGACTTTCACCCTCCCTTCCTATGGTTTTGTCATCTTAAGTCCCGGCACCCCTTCACCCTAATGAGCGATCTAATGGGCTGGTTAATCTTTCTAATCCTTCTGCCTACAACAGTAGAACTCCTTATTGTGACTATAGGGGCGCTGCTGCCACGCAGGAATATTGCTCAAAAAGAGCCTCTGGAAGGTAAATGGGTCATTGTTATTCCAGCCCATAATGAAGAAACACAAATTGCACATCTGCTTCATAGCTTAAAGGCTAATGCAATTCAGGCAGAGGTAATCGTTATTGCAGACAATTGCAATGATGCAACAGCAGAGATCTCAAGAAAAATGGGTTATAGAGTGATTGAAAGGATCGATACTCTGAATAGAGGTAAAAATAAGGCTTTGCATTATGCCTTTGATATTCTTCTTAAAGAAGATTTCGATTGGTTTGTTGTGTTAGATGCAGACTGTATTGTGGAACCGAACTTCATAGCCTCCTTACAAGCATATGCGCAAAAAGGTGTATCTGCAATACAGGCCTATTACGGAATGGATAAATCCGCATCTCATTGGCGCCAAAAACTTATGCGGGTGGCTTTCTACTCTATGAACTACCTCAGGCCTAGAGGACGCTCGCGTTTAGGCCTATCCTGCGGCATACTAGGTTTAGGTTTTGCCCTTCATCGCTCTGTCCTGCTGCAAGTGCCTTTTGATACTCATGCTATAGCAGAAGATCTATGGTACCACTGCGCGCTGGTCCAAGCTAAAATACAGGTTTTCTTTTGCGACGAGACAGCCGCTTATGCCTCAGCCCCTATACAAGGAAAAGGTGCAGCGACACAAAGAGCACGGTGGGAAGGGGGACGGCTAAGAGTTGCTAGGGAGCTTTTTCCTAGGTTAGTGGAAGAAACTTTTCATGGAAACTGGCATACTTTAGAACCACTTTTCGAGTTGACATCTCTTCCTTTAGCTTATTATGCGCTTTTGCTTATTCCACTAGCTTTCTTTTGGCCTACCGCGGCAATATTCTCATTTCTACTTTTAGCATTGCACATTTTAACGTCCATCGCATTGAAAGGGCAGCTTTCAGATCTTTGGGTTCTTGCTTCAGCCCCTTTTTATATTCTATGGAAACTCACATTGCTTAAAGATATTTTTAAAGCCGCCAAATCCGATGCGGAATGGGTGCGTACCGATAGGGATAAGAAATAAGTGGATTGAAATAAATAGTAGAAACTGCAATTTTGCAAGAAAATCGAGTTCCCTATGTCTGCCAGATCCGGTACGAACAATATCCCAGTCCTTTCCATTGTCATCATCTCGTTTAATACCAGTAATATCCTTTACCAATGTTTGAAGAGGGTAGCTTCAGAAATTGAAGATCTTTCAGCCGAGGTCATCCTAGTGGATAATGCCTCCACTGACGATAGCGCTGATATGGTTAAAAACGAATTTCCACAATTCACCCTCATACTTTCACCCATAAATTTAGGTTTTGCTGCAGCGAATAATCTGGCATTTCAGCACGCTACAGGTACTTACGTAGTACTTATCAACAGCGACCTTCTTTTGCATAACGGAGTGCTAAAGGAAGCATTAAAGCGCATGGAAAGGGAGAGAGGAGTCGCTGCCGGAGGTATACAGCTGATGAGTGGAGAGGGTAGACCGCAAATTTCCAGCCGCTTTTTTCCCACACCCTGGCGTGACCTAGTCCAGCGTATAGGCTTATTTAAAAATCATTCCTACGAGCAATGTCCTTATCCTGATTGGGTTCCTGGTGCGTTTGTCATAATTCGTAGAAATCTGCTGATGGCGTGCGCCGGATTTGATGAACGCTTTTTCATGTATTTCGAGGAGGTGGATCTTTGCCGCACCCTTAAGGAACAGTATGGCACCATCCGCTATTGGCAGGATCTGACTTCTATTCATTTGGGAAGCGCTTCCCTGCAAGCTATCGAGGGGAAGCATATTACTGCAGCACGACAAGTAGGCCTATGGCGTTTTCAAAGCACATACCTCTATTATAGAAAGCATTATGGAAGGTTAGGAGCTTGGTCTTCATATCTGCTGGAAAATGGATGGCAATATCTGCGGCTTCTGAAAAATTGGACCAACAAACTTAAATATGAGGAGACGATATTACTTCTCAATCTCTATAAAGATGCCTGGAAGTCCACGCATCGCGGGAAGATTTCACCCGAAATTCCTTGGTAATAGTACTTTTATTTTAAGTAATCAGTAGATATATTTAGTTCCTTAGAATTAGGAATAATTATGTCGAAAGTTGATCTTGTTAATAATAAAAGTTCTGAGTTAATTTCTCTGTTTTTTCCAGTCTCTAACAGTCGCTTTCAACTATTTTTTAACCTTCCTTCAGTCTTATATAAGTTTGCAAAGAGAATTTACCTTTCAGTAAAAACTAACCAATTTCTCTTTACAGAACAAAACATCTCCTCCGCCATTCTCCAACGTTGGAATATAAGAATAGAAAAAACAGCTCCTTTAAGTAAGGAAAAACTTACACGTTTTCTTGCAAAAACCCACACTTTATCTAACACTATTTCTATTGAAGGGGCTTTGAAAACTCAACTTGAAGGATTGCAAAGCACCCTTAACTTGTATTTAAGCGATTTTTATAAGGAAATTTCCAAGAACCAAAATTTAGGCCTGGAGTCTCTATTATTATTAGCACATGAAAATTCAGATTATCTGCCCGAACTCATATTTCAAGTATGTAAGATAGGATCCGACACACAGCTAAAGACTCTTTTATCGAGCGAATTTTTTAATGCTGTAGATTTGGATTTCAGAGTGGGAGTATTCGAAGCACTTTTTAGACAGTTTGATTACATCTCAATTGAAAAAACGAGGATACTAGCAGACCATCTTGCTTCTAAACTTGAATATGTAGATCTTATTCTTCCTGAAGATGCTTCTTTAACTATCCTTAGCTTTTTTTTTCACCACTTGAAAAATCAAGGGGATAAAAGATACATAAGGGTACTTAATGCACCTCTTCTTGAGGAACGTAATCTAACGAATGCTAATCAGTACCGCCATGTGATCGCATATCTATTGCAGAGTGAAGAGAAAGAGGATAAAACCCTTTTAGAGAATATTAAAAGAGGTTACAGAAATGAAATTGCGACGGAAGACGGTTGGGGTAGTTCTGAAACTCCTCTTAAAACCATTTTAACTTATTTTGAGATCTTCAATTTTCAGTACTCTGATTTCAGAAAACTCCTCCATTATGCTGATATTATATACTTGTCATTAATAAAATATACCCATGTTTCAGGGCTGTATACAGCTAGAGATCACTTTATCCGTGGACTCAAAGAGAATGTAGATTTCACATCGGAATCAGTTCGGAAGAAATTTATTTCAAAGCTAACCCTCTTCAACTTTGGCCCTGAAATACTCTCAATGCTATCCGAAGGTTTGGAAGAAGTACACTCCCTAAGCACAATGGCTTTTGATGCAGGCAAAGAAGTAAGGACTCTTATAGATATAGTCAGAAATAAATCTGCAAATAGGGATGAAGAGGGTGTTAAATCAGGGAATACTGTTGCAGATGAATTTGATGATGCGGATACAGTCAAGTTAGATAATGCTGATGCGGTTAACTTAGGGGATGCTAAAATTGCTGCATATTCCTTCTGCTCACTCGCTAATGCTTGCGAACTTAACTCTACATTATTTGAAGGTAAAAATTTCTGGAGCTTTCTTAAAGAAAATAGTAATCAAACCTTCTTAGCATTGTTCAAAAAAGAAATTGAGGTTTTTGTTGAAGATTTTGCGAAGAAGTTTGGTTGGAACGAAATAGCTATTGCCCATTCCGACTTATTCGAATCTCCTTTAATTACCGATGAATCTAAATATAAACTTTGGCTGTTCCATTTTAACGCGCTATTTTTAAATCTTGATGAACAACAAGACATTTTTAATTCTTTAGATTTCACCCAGGTATTGAAAGCTGAACAGTTTGATCTTCTCGACCAAATGCTGCCGCTTTGCAGCAATGAGAAGGCGGGCTATCTATTCACTTTAGAATGCATGAATGAAGAAAAGGCATTATACCTCCTTAAGAAATATCCGGAGTATAGTAAGAATATCATTGAGTATAATGTGAATAATTCTGCACGTCGCGTAACCCTCTTTTTTATTGCCATTAAAGAAGAGTGGTATGGGGTGCTTAAATATATCGTTGACCTCAATCCTGAAAGTCTTTTATTGAAGGGCGAAAAGGGCATTTCTTTGCTTCATTTCTCATCTCAGAATGCTCTTCCTGTCCTGGAGTACTTCAAACAAAACTATTCTGAACTATATGCTCAGTCAATGGCTGTGCCTGAAACAGTAGACGGTCTTAAATCAATCATTGAAAATACTAGGTCAGCGTTAGAGTTAGATCTTGCCTCGGTAACTAAACTGGAAAAGCTACGTTCTCAACAATGGTTGGAAGTATTGAAACTCAAAATCCATCTAATAAAAGCCGCTAGTTTAAAGATTGATCCTGAACCACTTGCCGATGGATACTTAACAAAGATTTATCACCTGATCAAATCTAACACATTTGATTTTGATATCCTGCATTCTATTATTGAGTATGAAACAAAAATTTTCTTCCAAGCTTGGTTGATTCTCTGTCCCGATTTCAAAACATATTTAAGGGGAGTTGTTGAAGAAATTGTTAACAAAATCTTAGAGGATGAAGCCGCAAATTGGGACAGCGCAGTGGGTGTGTGGAGAGTCCTATGCGAGGTTTCTCACTTGATTCCACATCAGCAATGGCTCCAATACTTACATACGCCGTATTCAGATGGTAAAACGCTGAAAGATATTCTAGCTCCCTTAGATAAAAAGGGTAAAATCGGACATAATATCCTCTCTCAACTAAGCCAGTTCTTCTTTGTAAAGGAGTGGTTAGTCTACTTTCTTTTTCCTATGAACATGGCTGCAAAAGTAGAAATCGAATCTGATGTCCAACTGCAAACAGATCTTTGTAAACTCTATTGGAAAATGCAGCTTCAACCTTCCAGAACTCTCAAAATTCATCATCAGTTAGAGCAGATTATTGAATATTGTATAGATAATGACTACAAAAACACTTTGGAAGGTCTCAAAAAGCATATTTCGGGACTGAATCTTCTTGTTGAAAAGATGTACCCTTCCGAAATTTTAGAATCCGCTCTCACGCACAACAATGCTGCGGACCTTCTTGATCCAGTCATAGAGGAGTGATGAAAAGGGTCCATGCCAGCGTATATAACCTATAGTTCCTATAGGTAGCTTCTGGGCGGGATTTAATTTGACCTCAACTGTGTAATACGTGTCGACAAGTTCCAATCGGGAATTTTTCTCCACTGTTGCAATCTCTCCATGATAGATAGAAGCTAATTGAGGGTATTTCAAATTATCTGTTCTAAAAGGCTCGATTTTAGTCACTTCGCCAGGATAATACCCTTCCGTGCTAGGTACCCAAAATGTTGCGCTATAGCCTACTTGTATTTTATTAAGCAGTATCTCCGGGATGAGGGTAACAATCTTTAGGTCTTTGATGTCAGCTATCTTACCAATGAGTGTCCCGCCTTCTAAATACTGTCCAGGGTACATATATCTGTTCCACTGATACAGCTCGCCGGAGCTTTTGGCCTTGATCTCAAGATTGTTCATCCTTTCTTTAGCGCCGATATACTTTTCCTTAGTTGTTGACAGCTCAGCCTGCTTACCGGGAACATAGGACTTCTTATCTTCAGTCGCTTCGAGAGTATCGATCTGTTTCTGTATCAGTTCCATCTGAGCTTCCAGCTCTTTGAGGTATAAATTAAGCGGTGTAGAATCTAAACTAACTAAAGTCTGATCTTTTTCCACCGGATCATTGATTTTCGCATTAACATTTTTCACTTTTGATGCTTCAGGGACATATACCCCTTCGAGCTCTGTAGGGACGACTACACCTGTAGCAGACTCTTGGTGGGGCAATGGAAGTACAATCCATGCAAGAATTAGTCCTATGATGCCCCAAATGATTTTTTGTCTTTTTCCTAAATGAAACATCTTCCACAATCTTGCGCTATCTTTGATTTCACTAAAAAGCGGCCATAAAATAAAAACCGCTACCTCTAAAATGAATAAGAAAATGCCTAAAGCCTTTGTAAACGCATAGTAAACAAAGACCGCAATAACAGCGTATAAAATAAATCGATAAATCCAGGTATAAATAGTATAAACTATTAATCCAAAAGCATGGCTTTCAGCTAATTCTTCTTCAGGATTGGGCATATCCACACCCAAAAACAAATAACGCAATTTCCAGCGGGTGTAACGGAAGGCCCGTTCCTGCAAATTGTCTATTCCCCACATGTCGCTTAATAAGAAATAGCCGTCAAATCTCATCGCAGGATTCAAGTTGATCATTAAGGTGGATGCCCACGAAGAAGTGGAGACTATAAAACACATACTTTGAAAAATGCCGGGCTCGGAAAAAGACCACCCTATCGTTGCTAAGCCGGCAATAATTGTCTCTGCAATAATGCCCGCAGCCGATATGAAAAACCTCTCACTCCTTTTCCGTAACTGCCATCCATCCGTCACATCCGTATATAATACAGGCCACATCACGATAAACGCCACTCCCATAGAGGGGACCCTGACGTTGAAGTAAGCTGCCGTATAGGCATGTGCTAATTCATGGATGATTTTAACAAGGATTATAGCCAACCCGTACGCTAAAGCCCCGGATACACTGAAAAAGTACAAAAGTGTCGCAAAATAGGTATCCCATTTGGAAAAAATTAAAGACAACCCGTAGATCGTGAGGATGGCATAAAGCACAAACATCGTCTTAGTTGCTAAGAAGGAAACATAAGGGAGTGTTCGCTTTAAAAAGCTGGAAGGATTTGTCAAATGCAAACGAAAATAGAGATAATGCATCAGTACCCACCAGAACCAATTTCCTTTTTTCCTAACTGCCTGCAAATAAAAATGTTCCGAAGAAAGCTTTACATCCAGAAGATGCCGAGCTCCCGCACTTTCAAAGAACATTTTAAGCTGTTCGATGGTCGGTTTTAAAGTAGTATTTGCTAACAAATATTCGTGGAGCAATTCCGGAGTCATGCCCGGCTTTAAAGCTTTCATTATGGTGAGTTCAGACCATGAAAGGCGGAAATATTGGCCCATGATAGGATCAAATAAGGAATAGCTTGGATAGCCATCCTTCTCGTCAGGTCCACGAAAGACCTGAAGATCCTGGCGAAAAGCAGGAAGAGGGGTTTCTGAACTAAAGAAAATACTTGTCATAATAATTTTTATACAATAAAAAATAAAATTTATGTATTTATTGCATTAAAATCAAAAAAGTTTAACTCCTTAGCTCTTGAGTAACAACATGAAACGTATTTTTTTCGCATTACTAGCAAGTACTCTTCTCTCAGGATGCTATCATAATCCATATATAGATGATGGATCACGAGAGTTTAATGCAGAGTTTGAGTATGAAGAATTAAATCTAAGAACTAATCTTCCATTACGACCTCTTTCACTTTGCGATATTATTGAAATTGCTCTAGAGCAAAACCTAGATGCAATGGTTAAGCTCTATGAATATGAAGTTCAAAGAGAAGTCGTTACGGGTGAAAGACTTAAGATGCTTCCTAGCTTAATAGCAAGCGTGGATAGCAGTGATAGAAATAACAATACCGGATCCTTCTCCCAATCATTATCCCCTGGAATACCCCCTGCTCCTCCAAGTATCTCCGCAACGCGAGCACGTACACTCTACAACTTCTATGCTGTATGGAACCTTCTTGACTTCGGTCTTGCCTACTATCGTTCAGCACAAGAAGCCGACAAAGGCCTGATCATTCGCATGGAATACGAAAGGCTAAAACAAAACTTAGTCCTGGATATTACAAAACAATACTGGAAAGCCATTGCTTCAAAACACGCGATCGAAAAAGGACGCCGTCTGCTGCGTTCTGCCAAGAGCAAAGCCGCTGTTTTTGTTAGACAAATCCAAGAACAACTTATTCCTGTCCAAAAAGGCCTTGTTGCTAAAACGCTATTGCTGAATATCGAAAGGGATATTCAAAAATATGCTAGGGACTATCATGAAGCTATAATGGCATTAAGCCAATTTATGGCTCTGCCTCCTTGCCTAACTTTTGAATTGGCTGAACCTTGCATTGAACCTCTTCCTTGCCTGAAAAATATCGATATCTGTGAATACGAGAAATGCGCTCTTAAAAATCGTCCCGAATTATATATCGGAGATCTGCAAGAACAAGTCATGGTGGAAGAAGCTAGAATTGCCGTTCTGCAAATGTTCCCCAGTGCAGAGCTTTTCGCCGGTAACTACAATGATACCAACTCATTCCTTATCTATAACCACTGGATTCAGGCCGGTTTACGTGCTACATGGAACCTCTTCCAAATTCCACGCCAGCTAGTGAATGAAAGGGGAGCAAGATGGCGCCAAGTTCTAGCCAGACACAACAGATTAGCTGTCTCTGTCGGCGTGATTACCCAAGTCCACTTATCCCACCTGACATATATGGATAACTTCAAATCCTTCAAAATTGTAAATGACTTGAAGGAAACATATGCTACAATCCTAAACGCTGCGGAAAAGGAACAAAAAGCCGGTAGATTGCATGCTGCGGATGTGATCAAATTCCAAGCAGATGCCCTATTCGCTGAAATTGACGCCCTTAAAGCCTATGGCGAAGCGCAAATATCTATCGAGCAGTTAAATAATGCTCTGGGTATTCCAGGGTATATTACAAACCAAGATGGATGCCCATGTGATTGCGAAGAAGAAGATGAAATGAAAGACGTAATGGAAGGTTATACTCAATCTGAACAGCAGGCATTGCCTCCTTTAATGCAGGATTTTCCTTCCCTGCGCGATATGATGAACTACAAATCGGATATCAATCTCCCCAAAGACACGCAAAATGACAACCCTTTGGATACAGATTTCCGTTTGCCGCAGCAAACATCATCTTCAGTTAATAAAAATGAGTCATGGCTGAAATCCTCCTCCGGAGAAGGCGCAGGATCACAGTATGATCCTTCTTATAAGTTACCTTCAACGAATACTTGGGATGTAGATTCTACTGAAAGGAGCATGCTAGAGCCAGGATATGTTCCTGAACAAAACTTTGATCGATCCGAACCAATCAGGACCCCAGAGGGAAGTGATTTGCAATATGATCCGGACTTCGATGAATTTATGAACCCATCGCACAACTATTGATAAACAAAGGGTAACTTTTATGCATAACATCTTACGGAATTTAGTCATTGGGATGTGGATCAGCGGAGCTGCTCTTAGCTACCCAGGAAGTCTGTGTTCACTTGATACAACTTTAACACCTGAAGTCGAGCCTCAAGAGCAGACAAAACTTTTTCGTGTTATTTTAGATCCTTACTATCGTACTCAGCTATCTGCAGAAGTAGAATTCCCGGTAAGTAAAATCAACTTCCGTATGGGCGATTCTTTCAATGAAGGAGATATTCTCATTCTGCAAGACCCTACAGTGCTGGAAGCAAACCGCCTGAAAGCAGAAGCTATCTTAGCACGTGCTAAAACAGAGTTTTCTGCTAAAGAGCAGTTGTACAGAGAAAAAATTGCCTCATTGTTTGAACTGAAAGAAGCAGAAGCTAACGTAGCAAGTGCTTACGCCGATGTTATTTTGGCAAACAAAAATCTCAGAGCAACAAGTATAAAAGCTCCTTATTCCGGCAAAGTTGTTGAACTTGCTGTTGAAGAACATGAGTTACCACAGCCTGGGAAAAAAATCGTAGAAATTATTGATGATTCTATTCTTCGCGCTCGTCTATTGCTGCCCTCAAGCTATTATACCAAAGTAAAAGTGGGTGATCCTATCTCTATTAAAATTAGAGAGACAGGCGAAACCGTCACAGGTAAAATCACACGTGTTGGATCCGTTATCGACCCCTCAAGTTCCACTTTCAAAGCTGAAGCAGAGATTGATAATAGCGACGACAAACTTCGCGTAGGTATGACAGGATTGACCCAGCTATCTCAAACACAGGCAGCACATTTACCGAAGCAAGATATCGGTTACATGAGAAAGAAGAGTGGTACAAACGAAGAGAGAAATTAAATCAGGGGTTTCAACCCATCTCCTGATTTCGAATCGTTTATTAATTAAGTCATTCAATGTGCCTACCCGTGAGGCACTGCGATTTCTAATTGTAAACGACACCAAAGTCGTACTCCCTTATGACCGTGCACTGTTATGGGAATGGGACAGCCGTCCCGTTCTCACCTGCGCTTCAGGACAAATAGGAGTTAACGAACGCTCTGCATTGTCCAAACAGATAGAAAAACTTGTCGCCGATATTAAAGAGCCTGACAAGCCTCAAGTTATCAATAAAGACAGCTTCAACACACAGTCCGATGCCTGGGAGAAGTTTGTTGGCGATACAAAAAAAACAATATTTTGGTTCCCCTTACAGGACGTAAAACCACGTGTAGGTGTTTGGTTAGAGTCATGGAATATCTCTACTGAAGAATATTACGAAAAAAATAACGATGCCCTAGAGATCGTTTCCTCTTGTCTTTTCCCGGGATATACGAGTGCCTGGGAGAAATTCGGCGTTGCATGGCGTCCTTGGAGACAGCGCATCAATAAGAAAAGCCTTCTCTGGCTGGGAAGTTTACTTTTGTTGACAGGTCTCGTGATCCAGATCCCTCTCCGTGTTGTTGCGCCTTGTGAGGTTGTTCCACGTAATCCTATTGTAGTAAAAGCTCCTCTGGATGGTGTCATCGATAGCATCGTGGTCAAACCAGGACAATTAGTGAAAGCGGATGAACTTCTTGCGCTTTACGACAAAGAAATTCCCGACCAAGAATATAAAGCTGCGCAGAAAGAAGTCGAGATTGCTCAAGAAGAATTGAACCGTTCCATGACCTTAGGGCTGCAAGATACTCTTTCCCAAACAGAAATATCAGTGCTTACCCTAAAGTTAGAGAAGGCGAAGATCCGCTTTCAACAAGCCGTTTATCAGAAAGGGAGGTTGGACATACAAGCTCCATTTGGCGGCGTAGTGATCTTACAAAGTCCGGAAGAATGGCGTGGAAAACCTGTTAAGGTAGGTGAAAAAATCCTAACCATCAGCGAGCCTAATGATACAATAGTACGTATTTGGATTCCTGAAAGCGATAACATTCCCCTTAACCTAGAAGAGCCCGTACGTGTATATTTGAATATCGAACCGGAAGTGACTCATCTGGCGAGAATCAACTATATCGCCAATGAAAGCCTGATAGCTGAAAGCCAAATCCCTAGTTTCATCGCAGAAGCAAAATGGGAAGACGAAAAGAACCAGGCCCGCTTAGGTCTAAAAGGAACGGCCGTTCTGTATGGCGAAAAAGTTTCTCTCCTTTATTTTATCATGCGTAAGCCCCTCAGTTCTTTCCGTAAGCTGACAGGTCTATAATTCAGCAGGTATTTTCTAGATACCTGCTATTCGCTTCTCTACTGCATTAGAAAAGTCTTTTCCCCGTAGCTGGTTTTTTGTATGATCAAACGTTGTTGCACATAGAGGAGAAGCAGAAGGGAGATAACTTTTTTGAAAAAGGGAAATACTGACAACAGGAACCCCAAATACTTAAAATGGAGCAGCATTCTATGTATTTGAGGTTAAAACGCAACGAGCGCTCTGAATTTTGAAGCTTTTACTACTTCGCTGCAATTATTGTGTCGGTCATACGGTGGAGATCAGCGATTTCATTTTTCACAACTTCTCTAAGCTTCTTATCTACATCCAATGACTGCACTTCCTGGAGTCTTCCAATAAAGTGTTTTATCATCTGGAATGTACTTTCAATGTCAGTGATAAACTCTATCTGCTCGCCGTCGATCCTGCGGATTAGATTGTTGAACATGACTCTATCGCCTTGTGCAAGTCTGTCTGAAGTGATCAATGTTAGGAATGATCCCCTTTCAAATACTTCGCGGGCAACTTTTAACTGCTCGTCATATTCTTTGTAAAGGCCTTTAAGCGATTCCTGCCCATTTTTAAAATTGCCTGTGAAAAGCGCCTCTAATACTTCATTTGCATGGTTAGGTTCACTTTGGAAGATCACAGCAACTGCATTTTGCACTTGCCTAAAAGTGGATTTATTCACTGGTAACGCAAAAATTCTTTTCAGCGCCACTCGTACGGATTCAATTTTTGTATTGTCAGCAGCCATTTCTACCTCTAAATAATTATCCTAAATTTTTATTTAACACAGGGATACATTACATGTAAACGAATTCTAAAGTTTCACAAGTCCTCCTAGGGAGAATATGCACAAGCAGTTTAGCCGCGATGTACTTATTACAATGTCTATGCTGATCATCATTTTTGGCACTAGACTGATCGTTCCTCCTCTAGTTCTTAGCTATGTCAAAATCGAGGAATACGGCTTCTGGTCCTATGCCTTCATTCTTATCAGTTATATAGGAATGTCAGTCTTTGGCATCGCCAATGTATATGTGAAATATAGTGCAGAATATTACGTCCACGAAAACACCCCCGCAATCAATAGGTTGATGTCTACGGGCATCCTCTCTATTGCAATAGCAGCTTTGGTACTCATCCCTTTAGTCTTCTTATTCCTCCCCAAAGCCCTAATCTGGCTAAATGTTCCTTTAGAACAATTGGATTTAGCTTTTTGGCTTATCTTCGGAACTGTATTGGTATTTTTCTTCGATTTAATCTTCGGTGCCTTCAGTGCCATCATGCAAGGCATACAGAAAATCGCCATGGAAAGGATGATCAGCACAAGCGCATTTGTCCTTGAAGTCCTACTGATTCTTTTTTTTCTAAACCAAGGATATGGTATCTACAGCTTGCTTATCGCCTACTCTATCCGCACTATTTACCTTGTAGCCGCTCAATTTACAGCATGTAAAATCTATCTTCCTGAACTGAAATTCCGTTTTAATGACTTCGATAAAGCGACATTACACCTATTTTATCGTTTTGGAGGAATTGTACAGCTTTCAGGCATGCTTGGTGTATTCAATCGCAGCCTAGAAAAGATTTTTGCAGGAACATTCTTTGGTCCAGCCACAACCGCCCTCTACGATATAGGGGAGAAGATCCCTTTGGCAGCTATCAATTTCCCCGGCGTCTTCAATATGGTTCTTCTTCCTTCTACAGCTTATATGCATGCTAAGAATGAGAAAGAAGGGATAGTGGAATTGTATCTGTTAGGGGGCAGGTATCTGCATATGCTAGCTGGGCTGATGTTGGCCTTTCTCTGGACTTGGGCCATTCCTCTGATCATGCTGTGGTTGGGAAATCTCGAGAAATACAGTCCGGCTGTTCAAATCCTGACCTTTTTTACAATCGCTTATCAGATGGATACACTAACAGGGCCTGCATCTGCTATCTATAGAAGTACCGGACAGCCCGGAAAAGAGCTCTATTACGCCGTCGGACAACTAATTATCTGCTGCGCAGGATTTTTTATTGCTAAACAATACTTTGGAATAAGCTTGGAAGCCATAAACTGGGGCGTTGCCGGTGGCATGATCATAGCCGCTACTGCATACATAATCTATAGCAATTCCATGATCGGTATTTCGCAACGTATTTATCTGCAAAAGGTCTTTTTGCCCGGAGTTGCCCCATATATTACAGCGGTTATTATCGCTTTGATGCTCCAGCAAGATCTGCCCAAAGATCGGGGAGAAGCTGCCAAACAGCTCCTTACAGCAGGTTTTTTATATGTTGCCGTTACCCTTCCTTTACTTTACCTTCTATTGGATAAGGATGAACGCAATCGCATTAACCCTTGGGCTAAAACTGCGGTGTAAAGGGCGTTACCGGGGTAATGATGTTCCCACCGGTGTTGATAATAGGGATCGGTTGAATCAAATCCGCATCATCAGCAGCGGGAGTAATGGCAATAAATGCTCGCGTACCTGCAACAGAAGCCACCGTTCCTACGAAGGTGCGGATTGCGCTTTTTACAATCTCTTTCATCGTATTAAAACGGAAGGGAGGAACATAGATAATATCTCCAGGTTCCAGAGTAAAATCACAGGCATACCCTTTCAAAATACGGTTGATATCGATCAAGTATTGAGTAGGGGAGCATAATGAGCCCCGTAATATTGCTACACGAGAACTTGCGCGAAAATTCAATCCGCCAGCCTCAGCTAACGCCTCTGCCAATGAAATGGTATGCAAATACTGGATGAACACGGGACGCCGCACCTCCCCCAAAACAAAGACTCTGTCTAAATAGGAGGGCGCAATATAAATATAGTCTCCATTTTCTAGATCCACGTCTTGAGAAGTATCACCCCTCTTTATTAAGCGCTCAAAGTCCACAGGGTAATAGTCATTATTCCTAGCTAAGAAGGAACGCTTTAAATCGGCCTGATCATATGTCTCAAAACGGTATTCCTGTGTCTTAAATCCTGCAGATTGTGCCACGGCAGTCAGAATTGTCGAATGGCCTTTGATACGGTATCTACCCGGTTGGCGGACCTCTCCTAGAATGGAGTAATAATATCCTGCATAATCTGTCAAAGTAATGGAGACGAGCGGCGTTTTATAATATTTCTTTAGCTTCCTCTGCAAAGCCAACCTTGCTTCCCCAATTGTCAACCCCTTAACTTGGAGTGCATTAACAAAGAGAAATGACATGCAACCCGTCGGGTCGATATTCACCGTCCGAGTCGAGTTAGGCTCCCCATAGATACTTACAACAAGTGTATCGCCTATCCTTAACCGATATTCTCCGGATGTTTCCCTATCTGCTGAATCACTCTCAGAATGGGCTTTCTGCTTCTCATCTTCTATAATAACGGGCGAAGCTGAGGGCGCTTCAGGAAAAAGGGGATTGGAAGCAGCAGCACCTTGTGAACCAATCTCAATTGTCTCAATGACTATGTCAGGAAGATCTATGTGGTTGATAGGTGCTGCAGGAGGCTCCCATAAAGTCTCTTCCTGCCCGCATAAAACTCCGGCAAACAATACGAAAAAAATGAAAAAATACCTAGTATGTGCCATTAATTGAACCATTCAATGCTGCTCCAATAACTACCCGCAGATGATGCAAAGGACTGGAGGAATGTTGAAATTGCTAGCCTGACTAACTCACGGCCAAAACGGACTGTTTTATCCTGTGCATAGATGATGTCCCCCGGCTGTACAAAAAGATCCCGTGCAAAACCCGCCATCACCTGATCCAAATCTACCTGCATGACGCAAGGACATTTTAACGACCCGCGGATAACTAAGAGCTTGGAGGGATCGGCAGAATAAGGCGTTCCGCTATTCCACCCCCCTGCAATAGCTAAAACACCCATCGCAGTCAATCCTTCCGTATACGAAACTCTCTGCGGTGTTAAGACATTTCCTAAGACATAGACGTACTGGTGCTCTGCTGCAGCGATATAAATGTAGTCGCCAGGAAGTATTGGCACATTGCTGGAATTATCCGCCGCATGGAGCAGTGTTTGAAAATCCAAAGCCATCTTCTTATTGTCGCGCACTAAGAAGGAATTCTTCAAATCGGCCAATTCATAGATGTCGGAACGTAATGAATCATGATAATATGTGGTAATAGGGCCGCCGGCATCGGCAATGGCATCGCGCAGTTTTTTAGGTTCCAAAAGTGGATAAACTCCCGGATAGTTGACGCGTCCGATGATGCTGAAGGTTCTGTTTATAGCGGTTTTAGGGACAATAGAAACTAAAGGATTCACGTAGAAATCATTGAGCTGCGCTGCAATAGCATGCGAAAGCTGTGTTACTGTATATCCTGCAGCAGGAATGGCATCGAGAAATAGATAATATAAGTTGCCGTCAGGGGCTATCGTCGCATCTTCAACATAAGTCTCATCATCGCCAAATATACCCACATCCAAGGCGTCGCCAACTCCAAAAACATATTCCTTAGGGATTTGTGGATTATGGTCTATAGGCAAAAACTCTACACATTCCGGAAAAGCAGCCGGAAACTCATCAAACTGGCAGCAGATATCATAGTCGATCACACACTCCGCTTCGTACGTCATCACCTGCGGACGTCTATTCGTGTGCACTAAATTCTCTAATGAGTTAGTCCTGCTGCAAGCGGATACAAGAAAAATGACGAGTAATAGATTAAGTATTCGAAGCATTCTTTCCGCGTGGTTGCAATTGCCGTAAGATAGTCTCGTCTTCTATATAAATGGGCATTGCCCGATTTAAAATAACACCCGTGGGCGTTATGCCGTTTTTTGATAAACTTTGCAAAGACTCTTCAATAAGTTGTTGAGGAGTATGACTGGAATCAATGACAAAAAGGACAATATTGCACTGCTTGGCCAGATTGATGGAATAATCTTCAGCAATAATTCCAGGTGTATCGACCACTATGAATTCATATTTCATTTCTAATTCTTTCCAAAGCTCAGCCATGCGAGGGGAGCGTATCAGCTCTTTCATCGCCGTTTCTTCGCGCACAATTTTTAAAAATGCCATACCAATATTATCCGTCACTTCATCTAAGCCTGCTTCACCCTTGAGGAATTTTTCTACGCCAGCTTTGGTATACTGCGGCAGTTCTTGCGGGCTTTTACTTTCCATGCAAAGAAACGCAGTCTTTTTACCTCTATCTGCAGCATATCGTGCTATATTATATGCAAGGACCGTCTTTCCCTCATCGTCCTGCGATCCTACAAGGGCAATTTTGGATGGAGCCACCTCTCCCTGAACATTCTCTAACCTTTCATCGATCCGTCTAATAAAGAACTTTAACCTCTCCGCACTCGTACCGGGAAGTAAGTTAGGCAGTTCCGGAATTACTTGCCAGCAGGGTAGGCCAAAGGTATTGGTAAGCTGTTTAGCGGTCCTGATTTTATCTTCCCGCACCTCTAACAATAAAGCAGCTGCTGCTCCGGCAAATAAACCGAATAGTGCTCCCACAAACGGCAAGAAATAAACCAGTATCGAATCACGTGAAGGTTTTGCGTCTAAAGCTTTTTGATAGAATTCTAAGCTGCCGCGAGGGATGTTAAGCATAAGCTTAGTGTCCTCAATCGCTTTTGTAAGAAATTTTTCCTGGTCGATAGTAAGTTCTTTAGCTTGCAATAGCTTAGTAAAAGACACCTGCAGAGCCGGTAAATCCACTAGAGCTTTTTGCAGGTCTATTAATCGCTCTGACATATCCTGCTTAGTCTTCTGCGCAGCCCTGACTCTTCCCTGCATACGTATGAGTTCAATCTCTAAATTATCCTTTCCAAAATCAGGACTACCCACATTTTCCTCGTCCTTCGACGGGGCATTTTTACGCGATTTTAACTGCTCAATTTCGGATTCCAAAGCTTTCAATTTCGGATTTTCAGTGGAATACTTTGTCTTAGCTTCTACTAGAGCTGATTCTAAAGCGTTGATACGAGCTATAAATGTATAGGAGGCCGTACGTGTAGATAACGGTAAATTTGCGGACTCTCTCTTAAGGTTCTGATACTCAACTAACAGTGTGTTGAAATTCGTTTCAGCATCCTGCAGATTTTTTTTAGCCTCGGAAATCTCTTTCAGCAATGTCACATTATTAGGAGTCATCTCAAAATATTGAAATTTTTTCTTAAACTCTTCTAACTCATTTAACTGAACGCTTAATCGGTTGCGGGTTGTCTCCAGCTCGCCCTGATAGTTTTGTAAATTTAATTGAAGCTGCTTTTCAGTATACTTCTGGCTATTCTTTACAGCCACATCTGCCAGAGTATTAGCTAAACTAATAGCCAAAGCAGGATTGGCATTATGTGCAATAATACGAATAAGGTTGGACTCGCTGCGTGGAGTAGGGATTTCATACAGCGACGCCAGCGCAGAGGTGGACATATTCAAACTGAGGATGGATTTGACTGCTTCGATATTAGTGGGTAGCTTAATGATGTCCAAAGCCGTTGGTAAACTGAAATCCACGACGGTTATTCCACTCGCAGCATCTTTAAGGTCTTTCTGCTCCTGGAAAACAACGACCGCCTCAGCTTTGTATGTAGTCAGAAAGCTAAAAGTTAGATAACTGCCCAATAAAAAGAAGAGGAGAGTGGAAAATGCAACCAGCCATTTACGGCGTAAAATACCTCTACCTAGTTTAGTATTATCGTAAGCTTCGTAATAATCTTCTGAATTTTCATTGCTAGGATTGATATTCAACATATTGCCACGAATAAATCACCGTATTGTGTATAGTTGTATAGATATAGATTGAATAATTTTTTTTAGGATAGCCTTTTCCTCCCTTACCGATTTATAAAATTTATCATGAGCAAAAAAATCCTTATTACCGGCGCCGCCGGATTCATCGGCTTCCATTTAGCAAAATACCTCGCGCAAAAAGGAAACACGGTATTAGGAGTGGATAACTTTAATTCCTACTACGATCCTCTCTTAAAGGAAAAACGACGCGAACTTCTCGAAAAAGAAGGCATTTCTATCCTGCGCGCCGATATTGCTGAAAACGAAGTCCTTAGGAAAATTACGGAAGAATTCGAACCGGATAACCTCGTCCATTTGGCTGCCCAAGCCGGAGTGCGCTATTCGACGGAATGTCCGCAAGCATATATCAAGGCAAATATTGAGGGTTTTCTTAATGTGCTTGAAACCTGCCGCGCATTTCCACATATCCCCCTGACTTACGCCTCTTCCTCCTCCGTGTATGGCTTAAATGAAAAAGTTCCCTTCGACACCACAGACCGGACTGACCATCAAGCCAGCCTGTACGGTGTCACTAAGAAATGCAACGAACTCATGGCATATACCTACCACCATCTCTACAAAGTAAAAAGCACCGGCCTCCGTTTTTTTACCGTTTACGGACCCTGGGGAAGACCGGATATGGCCTACTTCAGCTTCACTAAAGCCATCCTCGCAGGTCAGCCCATCTCCATCTTCAATGACGGAAACATGGAGCGGGACTTCACTTATATTGATGATATTATTGCCGGAATAGACGCTGCCATAGAAAAAAACTGCACCTGTGAAGTGTATAACCTAGGGAACCACAAACCCGAGAAATTAATGTCACTTGTCGAATCCCTCGAAAAACACCTAAACAGAAAAGCCATCCTCATAAAAAAACCTATGCAGCTGGGCGATGTCGTCGCCACCTACGCCGATATCGAAAAAAGTCAAAAAGACCTAGGTTTTTCCCCTAAGATCTCCCTCGATGAAGGACTTGGCCGTTTTGTCGCCTGGTACCGCAATTTCTACCCCCACCCAATCACCTAATATTTCTTTCGACTTTTCAAATAAAATCGGAGCGATTACAGTGATCTTTTTTCTGACGCAATTAGGAAGCAAGACATGTTCCGCTGGCTCATAGCAATAATATTCGCCTTCACAATGACAGGCTGCTGCTGCAAAAGTTCCCATAAAGACCACTGCAGGCCCTACCGCAGCAACTTTTGTCCTGCCTCCAGATCAGCAATCCGTCAAATCGACTACCGCGGCCTTGTGGATGTAGTCTTCGGATGGGGAACAGAAATTAAAAACACCGAAGGCACTATCCTCAAAAGCTCCTGCTCCGTTTTTGATAAGAAAATTAAAACGATCCGCATGGAATTTGTTTCCCAAGATATTTTCGAACTGCAAGAAGCTCGTAAATTTCTGGTTTACGCCGTAGAAGGCCTGCTTGAAAGAGTAAATAATTACGCTACCCTCGCAGGGTCACTGAATACACGCCCCTTTGGCCCTCAAAACCTCGAAATCATCATCGTCTATGAAAGCTTTCACGGCTATTTCGTAGATCCAACATACAATGGCCGCACTGCCCTCATCAACGGCGAAGTGGTATTTAATGATTTCAACGTCTATAACTCCGATGTAGATGAATTCGGATGCAAACACGAACCCTACTTCCTCACAAAACAACTTGTAGAAATCGAAGATAAATACAAGACTCCTTATGCGAGTGATGTCAATAAACCATTGGGATTCAATTGGTTCAAAGAATTATACGTCCCCCCTGCTAGGAGATAATACCCAACTTTCAAAAAGTCGGGTTTAAATTTGCTGCCTAACATGCAGGATGCTATAATTATAATAAGTAATATATACTCCGGTTTCCTATGGAAGATAAAGATCTTAACATTTTCCGCTCTGCCGCAGAAAAATCACGCCCAAAGAAATTATCTACCCCGGGATTCAACCACAAAACTCCTCCCGCTGCTGTCTACTCCAACCCTGAAAATGAGAAAGTCCTAATAGAACTGCAGCAAAAAAGGATCCAGCTTAAATCCACCTACGAACAAATCGCTAAGGGAATGGGCATGACCCCTGAACAACTTAACGATTGGTTAGATAAAAATAGCATCCTAGCTCCCGGTGAACAGGAAATCATGCAACAACTCGTCGGTAACCTGAAACAACAAATAGCACGTACATCCGTCAACCCAAAGAAATTACGTAAATCTGAGGGCGAAGTCCAAAAAGATACTCAAAATCGTAAATCTAAAACTCTCGGATCCCGCAAAAAATGGATCCCAATGTAACCCCTCCCGGAGACACTCATGGTCAAGAAAATCACCCTATTCATGCCCCCCTATAGCCAATATAATGTTTTACACCACTTCACAAAACAGCTAGGTTCTGCACTTGAACGCAATGGCGTTGAATGCCATATCCTCGAAGCAAAATATAATAACCCCAAACCATTCCTTGAAGAGCTATTCAAAGAAAAGCCCGACGCCACTTTCTCCTTCAATGGCCTCATGCCCGATGAAAAAGGCAACTTCTTCTCCGACATGATTAAAATCCCCCACGTCGCTGCCCTAGTGGACTCACCCAATCGCTACCTACCCCTCATCAATAGCAAATACACCATCATCTCCTGCGCTGACCGCTTCGGATGCGACTTCTTCAAAGGCATCAATTTCCCTAAAACATTCTTCCTCCCTCATGCTGTCGGCAGAGATGAAAAACACCCCGCCGAAGCACAACGTCCCATCGATGTCCTCGTCCTCGCTACCTGCATGGAATACGAAGACCTGCTCCAATCCTGGAAGAAAAAATACCCCCCAGCTATCTGCGCAGCAATGCAAGAAGCTATCGACGCCTCCTTGAATGACAACCATACCACCTACGTACAAGCCTTCGTCTCTTCCATAGATAAACAACTTGCCAACGGCGCCCCTATAAAGCCCGAACACCTCGACTACCCTCAAATATTCGATGACCTGGAATCCTACCTCCGTGCTAAAGACCGTATTGAAACTATCCGCAATATCCACGATGTGCAAATACACATCTACGGCGACGGTGTAGGCTCCAACTGGAAATCAACCCTCTCCGGCAAAAAGAACGTTACCCTTCACAGCTCCGCTGACTTCACAAAAGCCCTAGACCTCATGAAACAAGCTAAAATCATCATCAACAGCAACCCCCACTTCAAAAACGGCGCCCACGAAAGGATCTTCTACGGACTAAACCTCGGCGCTCTCGTCATCACCAACGATAACACCTACCTACGCGAAATCTTCGAACCCAACAAAAGCATCGTCCTCTCTCAATTCGGACAATGGCAAGAACTCAATGACAACATAAAACATTTCCTCTCCAACGAGAAAGAACGCCAAAACATCGTTCACAATGCCCAAAGTATAATCCAAAAGAATCACACATGGGACAACAACGCCCAAATCCTTATCAAAGAACTCCCTACACTCCTCAGCCAAGTTCAAGGCTGACAGCCATAGGCAGCAGGGCTTTGCCCTGCACCCAGCAGGACTTCGTCCTGCACCTACCAAAGAACTGGCGTCCTTTGGAATCCGCGAGCTGTTATCACTGCCTTGTACGCGTGTTTATCACACGTTTCGACGCGAATCTCCGATTCGCGTCGCCGACGTTGACCTGCCCGCTACGCGGTCACGTCAAACATTATTCGACATTCCATTTGTCTTTTAGATTACAATTCAAAACTAATTATGAATTGTAATCTCATCCAATGATAAATTCTAAAAAATAATAAATAGAATCTGCCAGGACATTTTTTAGTACAATTGCCTGAGTCTATTAGTGAATACTGATACTTTTCTGAGTAGAATGGATTGGACAATAGTCCTTGACGTGACCGCGAAGCGGGCAGGTCAACGTCGGCGACGCGAATCGGAGATTCGTGTCGAAACGTGCTGTAAGATGGATTTCGAAGATGCGATCACAGTCTGCGGATTCCAAAGGACGCCAGTTCTTTGGTAGGTGCAGGACGAAGTCCTGCTGGGTGCAGGGCAAAGCCCTGCCCCCGGGTACAGGGGAAAATCCTGCATTAGCCGAGGAGTGCTTTACGGACGTTTTCGAGAGTGATTTGGGCTTGTGAGCGGGCTTTTTTTGCGCCGGAGGCGAGGATGTCTTCGATTTTTTGAGGGTTGAGGATGAGTTCTTGGTAGATGGAGTAGGGTTTAGCGAGGAAAAGTTGGATGATTTCGAAGAGTTCCTTTTTAACTTGGCCCCATCCAATCCCTTTGAGGTATTTTTGGCGCATTTCTTCGGTTTGATCGGGTGTGGAGAAGGCTTTGTAGAGAGAGAAGAGGGAGGAGGTGTCGGGGTCTTTGGGATCTTCGGGAGAGCTGGTGTCGGTTTTTATTTGGTTGATGAGTTTCTGCATTTGTTTTTCGGGTAGGAAGAGGGGGATGACGTTGTCATAGCTTTTGCTCATTTTGCGGCCGTCGAGTCCAGGGATGATGGCGGCTTCTTCGCGGACAAGTTCTTGAGGGAATTTAAGGATGTCGCCGTAGCGGACGTTGAAGCGGCGTGCGATGTCGCGTGCAATTTCGACGTGTTGAGTTTGGTCTTTGCCGACGGGGACAATGGAGGTGTTGAAGGCGAGGATATCGGCAGCCATGAGCATCGGATAGTTATATAGGCCCATATAGACGCCTTCGTCGAGGTCTTCCCTGCCATTTTCACGGTTTTCCTGTATAGCGGCTTTATAGGCATGCGCCATATTCATGACGGATTTAGGAACGGTGTGTGCGATGTAGCTATAGAGTTCGCTGATTTCAGGAACATCGGATTCTCTGTAGAGAGTAGCGACCTCCGGATCTAGTCCGAGCGCGATCCAGGTTGCAGCGGCTTCGAGAGAAAGCTGCTTCATTTTCTTAGGGTCTTGGATTGTGTTTAGAGCATGAATATCTGCAATAAAATAGAAACACTGTGTATTGGGCCGTTTCATTAGCTCTAGAGAGGGTTTGAACATGCCAAGATAGTTGCCAAGGTGGGGTGTTCCGCTAGGTTTAATGCCGGTAAGGATAATTTGTGTCATAGGAATGCTTTTGTTTTAAGAAAAATATTAATGCATTGTATAGGTAAGGCTATTTTTTTAATAGGGCGCTTTTAGGTTGATTTAATTATATTTTAGTAGGATAATTTATAGTTAATTTTATTAAGGTATTTTAAATGTCTAGTACAGCTCTCATAGTCGGAAGTAGTGTTCAAGCTAGTACAATTCCCGATTCTTCATTTATTCCGTCTTTCTATAGTAGAGCTTATTTCTTGATGATGAATATTCGTTGGTTAAATCCTTCCCGAGTAGAATCAAAATGCCTTGAGAAGGTAGGTCGTTCAGTCAAGGAAACATTTGAGATTAATGCAGATAAGATAGACAACTTACTGGTCCTTAAACCTAGGACTGATATTTTTTATCGATATTTTCATCGTCCAGTAGCAGGCACATTGCGCTTAGCTATCTCTGTAGCGTTATCGTTTTATGTTGCTCCTATTGGAATGGCTTTTAATGGGGCGGCTGTCATTTTCTATATCGGCAAATACGTGGTAACCGATTCTATTATAAGAAGAATTTATAGCGATAACGTTTTGAAACTTGCTCAAATAGATCAGGGTATCCAAAAAGATTTGGACAATGCCTTCTGTCATCTTAAGGGTTTAGGATGCGATATATTAATGGGCCTTCCATACCTATCTAAAGCAATACTTGCTAGGCTGCCCCTGCATATGATACGCTCTATCTTTCAAATCATAAAAATCACGTTGCCTGCTTCAACACCTATTGTGGTTGGATTTTTCACTTTGCTGGCAGCACCGTTAATCGCCCCTTTCTATTCCGAATTTGTTATTTCTCTCTCTATGGACGAAGAACAGCGCGTAGGGTTGCATCAGTCGCTGCTTTTAGGGAAAGAGTATGGCATCAGAGGCCCTCAAGGGCAGTTTATTGAGCCGGGTGCAGAAGACGATGAAACGCTAGAAGGAAATGGCTATTTCTTTACCCTCTATAATGATACTGCAAGCGAGATTGTAAAAAAGCTTAATATTCTCTTGGATGAGAAGATTGTAGAGATGAAATCTTCCCAGAAATATAAAGATGAAATTGAAGGCGTTCAGGTTAAAGAAGAAAGGTGCTTAACTTCCCTTAAGAGGCGTTTCTTTGATACTGTGCCCTATGGAGATTGCAGAATGAAATACAGCTACGACAAAGATTCAAATTTAGATGCTGTTCAGTTGAAGATGCGCAGAGTAAAATCTGAATTTAAACATCTTTTCAAAAAGTTTGATGAGAATCACGAAGTTGAATTCTCTATAAAAAGTAAAGATCTTGAAACTTTATATTATCGCTTTTTCCGTCTACGTGAAATCCTTACAGAGCTTGATAATTGCCGCGAAGATAGGAGCGGAGATAAGAAAATAAATTTCAAAATTCCAAGCTTTTTCCTAAAGGAAGGTTTTGGTGATTTCTCGAAAAACATCAAAATAGCAGGAGACAGCTGGTTAAAGCTCGTTCAATCATTAAATGACGGTAACGTCATTAGCCTCGATAACGGAAAACCAACATTTGTAAATGAAGACTTTACTAATTTATATGTAGACTTCCGCGATAAGGTTTTAAAAAAGGTTGCTCCTGAAGAGCTTCTTGTCATAAGTGAAGGCCAAGCCAGAACTCCTCAAGCATATAAGAAAAGTTACCACAAACTTTTGCTAGCAGTCCATCCTGATAAACTGCCTGCTGGTTCGTCAGGTGCGCTTAGAACAGAAGCTGATATTCTCTTTAAAATATTACTCCAAGCACTAATAGTCGCTGAAAAATAAGGTTATTAATTTTTATGGCTAACGTAGCAGCAATTCAAGGTTCATCATCGATACCTTATGCATCATCATCTATCTCTCAATGCGGATCATTTGTCGGAAAACTTATCCT
Organism: Parachlamydiales bacterium; assembly: GCA_041671045.1. NCBI lineage: Bacteria > Pseudomonadati > Chlamydiota > Chlamydiia > Parachlamydiales > Parachlamydiales bacterium. The sequence goes on along the minus strand of JBAZCF010000006.1, from coordinate 35,614 downwards.
CTGGCTTCAAACAGATAGGACAACGGATGCCAAAGTTAAAGTTTATGGAACTAAATCACTTAGTGAAGCTCTAACTAAAATTTCCTTATCTGCTGAGGAAATTTTTGTACTCCCTAAGATTAATAACCGAGATGTATATTTAAGAACATTTTTCAATGCTTTAGTCACTTATGCGGCCGGTTTTACTATTGCACCGCTAGGTGTTATCTTCAATGGTGCAGCCACAATTTTCTATATTGGCAAGTATGCTACAGGATCAAGGTCCGAAGATACAAATGAGAAAATATATAAATTCGCTACCGGTTTGCTGAATGATTTCATTTGGACTCTTGGCGCTAGCTTTGTAGTATTTGATTTACGTTTGATGAAATACACGGTTGTCCCTCTGCTTACTCCATTACGTATGTTATTTCTTAATTTATTTCCTCATAACTTGTTTGAGAATATAGGTTATGGAAACGAGAAAGCTGCATATTATCAATCTACATTTCTAAAATCTTTAGGAATAGGAAATGAGAATCAACTGCCTCTACCTATCAATCGTAAAGAAGATAATCAAGAAGTTGTTTACCTAATTAATAATGAGATGATAGTTAAAGGAAGGTTAATGACCTTTTACTGGGAACAAATCTTTGCTTTTAAAGAAAAACATCTTAGCTATCTCCAAACTTTATCAACATATGAAATAGGTATGTTGAAGCTAGATTTTGATATGGGTGGCCTTCTGTACAGAGATCTTAAAAGGTTGAGGGAAAATATGCCTGTTAAGTGCGCCGATGATAAATTACGTGAAGCGCTAGATGAAAGTACTCGTTCTCTTGCTATTTGCTTATGTTATTTTTTGGCAGCTTCTATAGTACAAAATAATACCCACGGGCAATTTGATTCTTTGACATCACAATGTGCCGATTTTGCCGTTCCTGCTTACTTATACACCAAATTTAATGACATTCCGAAAGATGTGGATCCTTCTACAATTCTATTTAATAAATTTGTTTTGGATGAGACTGATTCCGGCTACAGATTTAGATACAAGACTTTAATGCCATTTGCTTCTCCTCAAAGTGCTTATGAAGTCTTACATAATAGAATTTTGCAAAGTGATAGTCCTCTGGAGATCCTAGGATATGGTGATCTGTCATCACCAACTCCGGAAGAAATCATAACTAGATCTCGTTTGCTTTCAAATCTGGTATTCCCGGAAGATGATTCTGCAATAGATAGATGGTATAGACAATCTCTATTCGAACTTATTCCGTGCATAGCCCGTGCCGCTATCGCAGAACTCAAGTCTCGCACTGTTTCATGACAGGCTAACCTAGCCTAGTATAGAAGTGCAGGTTGTCGCTCTCACAGCCCTCGACTCGTCGAGGGCCCATAACTTGGTAATATATATTATTTAGGATGCCTTCTGCAAAGAAAAGCGGAGCTATAATATCGCTAGGAAAAGATGTGTTTCTGCAACAAGAGAACGCATGGATGTATTTTCCCTTAGCCGGCGCAATCGTCGATGGGGGATACATAGCTAATGCAGAGGCTGGCATAGAGAACTTCTATATTTTTATCTGAAAATCCTACTCTTCAAAGGTTGTTTTTTCTAATATTTGATATGCAATGCATACACTTAATAAGATTGAACATGAAAATCAGCGTCACAATACTCACAAAAAATAGCCAAAAATACCTGCACGAAGTCCTTCGCTCTCTGGCAGCATTTGATGAAGTGGTCATCTACGACACAGGCTCTACAGATGCTACCTTAGATATAGCGCAATCCTACCCCAATGTCGTTATATTCGAAAGACCCTTTGAAGGCTTTGGGCCCTCTCACAATAAAGCCACGGATCTTGCTAAGAACGATTGGATCCTCTCCATCGACAGCGACGAAATCGTTACCGAAACTATGCTGAATGAAATTTTTAAAACACCTCTCAACACCCAAACCGTCTACTCCTTCCCTCGCGAAAACCTATACAACAGGAAAGTCATCCGCGGCTGCGGCTGGTACCCCGACCGTCAATATCGCCTTTACAATAGAACAAAAACAAAATTTTCCGACGCACAAGTCCACGAACAAGTCATCACACGCGATATGCAGATTGTCGAAATGCAATATCCCATAAGACACTACTCCTACAACTCCATCAGCGACTTCCTAACAAAAATGCAACTCTACAGCGACCTCTTCGCTAAACAAAATACCGGCAAACGCAAAGCCTCCGTCCTCACCGCCATAGGACACGGCTCTTTTGCCTTCTTCAAAAGCTACTTCCTAAAGAAAGGCTTCCTCGATGGATACGAAGGCTATATCATTTCAAAATACAACGGCCACACCGCCTTCTACAAATACCTCAAACTCCGCGAAGCTAACCTCCGCAAAGGCAGCTAGCAGCGGGCACGCAGGCAGGACTTCGTCCTGCACCTACCAAAGGACTGGCGTCCTTTGGAATCCGCGAATTGTATCGCTAGCCTGGAAGCTAGGTTTCTTCATGTTTCGACGCGAATCTCCGATTCGCGTCTCCGACGTTGACCTGCCCGCTTCGCGGTCACGTCAAGCACTATTCGACACACCATTTTCTTCTCAGATAGTGGTTATACACTAATTCCATTCGATTGTTTTCTCAAGCAATGAATATTTCCAAAAAATTGAGATTATAAAATCTGATTAGAGTTTTTTTCGTATTAAAGCCTGAGTCTATTAGTGAATACCTATTCGGAATGAAAAGCTAAGGTTTACCATAATGTTTGACGTGACCGCGTAGCGGGCAGGTCAACGTCGGCGACACGAATCGGAGATTCGTGTCGAAGCGTACTAAGAAATGGACTTCGGAGATGCGATAACCATTTGCGGATTCCAAAGGACGCTAGTCCTTTGGTAGGTGCAGGGCAAAGCCTTGCTGGGTGCAGGGTGAAACCCTGCTTGTCTACGTACTTGTCTGACTATTTCGCCGCTGCTATTGGCGGAGGTCGTCGATAGTTTCGTAGAGGGTTTTGCCGGTGGATCCGATGGCGCCGACGTCGCGGAGCCAGGCGGCTATGCTGTAGCGCCACAGGTTGCGGCAGGTGCAGGTGTAGAAGACATCAAGGGGCATAGAGAAGGCGACGCCTTTGTCGTAGTAGCGGCTGCCGTTGAGGTTGTCTCTGCCGTTGGTTTGAGTGTACCAGAAGGTGACGCGGAGGCCGCTTGGGAAGTAGCGTGAGACTTCGTAGCGGGCGCCGAGGTCATTGGCAAGGAATTTACCGGCTTTGATACGGAATTCCAGGTTAGCTTCTCTGAGGTCGTAGTAGAGGTTGACGAAGCCTTGAGAGCCAAGGAATCCTCTGTAATAGGGGGTGAAGCCGTTAAGTTTGCGTACTTTATCGCTGAAGCCGAGGCCTTTGAGAGTTCTTTTGCGGAGGCATGCGCCTTCGAAGCCGAGGGCCCAGTTGGAGTTGACGGGATAGTATAGGAATTCAGCTGCGATGCCGCCGTATTCCACTTCGAAGAGGCCGACGGAGCCGCGGGCGAACCATCCGTTGCCCAGGTTCCAATTTTTTTGGAGGTAGGCGTTATCCACTGTGACGCCGGGCTGGCTGAGGTATCTTACCAGGTCGGTGCGGACGTTGATGATTTGCGAGGGGTTAAGGCTATCTATGCCGCTGCAGTGGCTTAGGTCGTCTAGGAAATTGTAGCCGAGGGCAACGTTGTAGTATGTTTCGTCGTAGATGAAACCATCAAGGAAGAGGTTGAGGCCTAGAGAGTATTTGAATTTACCTTTGGCGCTTCCGAAGAGAGTGTTAGTTTTGGGGAGGACGGTTGCGCAGAAAGAGCGAAGTTTTCCCTCGTAGATAGAGCTGTATGAGCCGCACGGAAGGCATGAAACTTCACGTAGGGGGGCGAGGGTGATAAATTCTTGATCGCAGAGGCAGCCTTCTCCATAGCGGCGTAGGAAAGCGACGGGGATGCGGTATTCTTGGGCGGGGAAACCTTCTGCATCGATGACGACGATGACGTAGCCGAAGTCGGAGGGGATGAGGGCAGCTAGGAGAGCGCAGAGCCTTTGGCGGACTTCGCTTTCCATGCGGTAGCAGTCGTTGACAACACGGATGCGAAGAGCTTGCTGGAAGCATTCATCATAGAAAAGGTGAGCGGAGAGTAGCTGGAAACCTTGTTCTTCTAAGGCGAAGGCAAGTTCAGCAGCAAGCCAGTCGGGGGGGCGGAGTTCGTTTAGAGGTTCTGTATTGATAGGGGAGGTGTAGGGAAGGGCGTTGTCGATTTTAGGAAGGAACCCTTGAGTTTCACCAAAATTGTAGAAAGCGCTGAGGGAGGCTGCGATTTTTTTGCCGCGAACGTAGGCTAGGGAGAAGTCAATGGAGTCCCATAATCTGTATTTTAGGCCCACATTGACAGGGCTTCTTTGTTCACGGCCGTGGGGGTGGGGTTCGCATTTATGGCTTTTGTATTTGGTAGCGTCGTATTCGGCAGCGAGGGCTAGAGATTCGAGCCATGGCAAGCAGTAGAGGCGTCGGAAAGGGAGCCATTGTATACCGCCGAACCAGCGGTTGTAGCGTTGTTTTCCGTAGCCTAGGGTAAGTTCGAGATCTAAACACTTAAATACTTGAGTTGCAACGATATAGCGAGTTTTGAAGTTACGGGTACCCAAGAAATCTTCAAAACCGATAGCAACACCGGGGAGGGCATAGCCGCTGTCTTCAGCTCTTAGAATAGCAAATTTGATATTGGCGCCCTTGTCGGAAAAATCGCCAAAGCCGTGTTTAGAGAGGTTTTTGTCTTCTATTCCGTTAAATATCCTGTAGTTGCCTGTTAGTTCGAGGCGGTCGATCAGCTGTACGCGGCCGTTCCAAATAGAGTAGGGATGGACATGGGAATAGCCTATACCGATTTCCCCTTCGTCGCCCATTCGTGCTGAGGGCATATTGAAATACCCCCCCATAAGGAGAAAGTTATAGTAGATGGGAACGCGGATACTGTTTTCTCTGTTCCAGTAGTCTACGATCATCAGGTCTTTCATTAGCTGACATTCGGAGGAGTCTTCCAGACAGTAAAAGTCCTGACTTCTAATTGAAGAGAAGGTGCAAAGAAGAAAAATGAGGAGATAGGTAGTTTTATGCATTTTGTGTCGCAATCTAGGGAGTAACAATAACTATATCATGAGCAAAATGCAAGCTAAGACCTGTGATTACGGCCTATTCTCCAGCCATAAGTATGAAGTATTTTGTAAGAAACATTCGTCAAGGGAGGCGGGGAGCAAACGCAGGGGGTGGATACCTGGCATCGTAATTGCAAAATTAGGGGGTAGGTAGCTTCAAAAAGGGAGATCATCATGAGTTTAGAACCCCCAGTTCCAGACGATATTTCCCTTCAGAAGGAACAAAAAAGCAAAGCATCGGCATTATTTGACAGGATAACAAATCGTGTCGTAGATTCTACAGTATCAAATATTTATGATCGTAAATTTAGCGCAGTTCCCGATAATCCCTATTTCTTTTCCCTCTTCCAGAAACAGCTGGCTATACGGGACGATTCACAGATAGAGAAGGTCAAACAGCTCTATCCAAGTGTAATTAAAAGATTATTCCAAACAGCAACGAAGAATGCAGAAGGGAAGAGCGAGATTTATCCGGTCTTTAAGAATGAACAGTTTACAGACAATATTTCACAAGAGGAAGCTCTTTGGTTGTTCATTATAGCCAGATCGCAAGCCGAAGGATCACCCTTGCAACAGAATCTTATGATGGACTCTGAGCTATTGCCAAAAATCATTGAAAATCTTTCTAAACATCTGTCTATTCCGGAAGATCACGTCAAAAGTTTGGTGTGGTTATTTCAACAATATCTTGAGAATTGTGCGCATCCGTCGCATGTCAGTGTCGAAATGGCTCTGGAAATAGACGACAAGGATTCCGCCTTAAATAAGATATTGCAGACAGCGCTCCAAGTGAAGAAGCCTTCTGAAAGATCCAAAGCCCTTTCCTCTATAGTTAGTTCGTTAGCGCTGAAACAATCAGAGGGAAAGGCACTCGAACTATTACGTTCAGTGAAAATTCCTGATAAAAATAAACCGCTTAACAGCATTTTAGACATCCTATTGCGACAAGGGAAATCACAGGAGTCTCAATTAAACCTCGAATGGTATCAAGCAGCTTGTGATGAGGCTCTTTCACTGACCAATCCCGAAGATAAAAATAGACTTTTACAACGTATTGCGATTGCTGTGGCGAGGTATGGTGAGGTGAATACAGCCTATGCCACAGCAGCAAAAATATCTGCATCAGAAACAAGGGCATATGCCTATAGCGGGATAGTGCAGGCGCTGCTGCATATTGGAATGCGCGAGGCAGCCTTACAAATCTTGCCTGCCATTACAGATAACGGAGCAAAAGAGGACGCTATCAGTTATATTGTGATGGATATTAGCCAGAAAGATTCTTATGAAGATGTCATAGAATTTATTGAGTCTCTTACGACGGCAGCGCAGAGATTGCAAGGGGCAAAAGTATTAGCAAGCATTCTATCCTCGCATAACGATAAACAGCATGCCGAAGAATTAATACTCCACTATTCCATGCGCTAAGTATTGTTAGTTACATTATTATGCAGGATTTTATATAGGGTATTACAGCTTAAAGAGATTGACTATGGCTGTAGATTTTAAGAATCCAGTGTTTTATGTCCCCGGTCGTGATCTTCACGGAACGGTTGAACATACATTTCAGAATTATCCATGGTTTTTTAAGATCATTCATTGGGTTTTGCCTACTTACGCGCGTAGGGTAGATAAATCTATAGCGATAAAATTAGCAGAAATCCTAACAGGTGAATCCTCCTTCATCGAAAGGCAAAAGTGGCTTCAGCATGCTAAAACTTTTCAAAAGTGCGTACTCTCCAAATACTTCTTCACTTTAAGAAAGATCCGCAAAGACCTGAATTTCGCTGTAATGGCTCTTACTCTTGAAACGCTGGGTTTGCCCATGCATATAGCGTTAGCAAATAAAGATTTTGTCGACTTCATAAGGAAAAACCATCTTCACAATAAGTTAAGAAGTCATAAGGATTTAATTCGAATTATTGATAACGAACCTGCGCTGCTGTACTACGGTGTTTATAGGACATGGAGTCAAATCAAAACTCTGCTCTCACTGAATAGTGAAGGTCAGAATAACCTTAGTCTAGATGAGCGCGGTTTCACATATCTAGGATCGAGTTCTCTCTGTCCTGGGGGGATCGTGCAATATAACACCAAGACATGGATCTATGTGGATTTCCAGCATGAGTCTAATCAGCACACAGGAATCTCTGTCGGCCGTTTTCCACTGCCTTGGGGTAGTTACAGCGCTGAAGAAATGGGAAAAATGAGTAGGGAAGGAATACAGTTTCCCTACATAGAAAATTACACCGACTGCCGGGGTGAAGCTTTTCCAGATAAAGCCATAGAAAATAATGACCATGCATTTATTAAAATGGTTTCTGCTAATGGAGATATCTATTGGTTCGGGTGCCTTCCTAAAGAGTACTCGTCTATTATTTCTACTACGAGCAATGCCTTGGCTGCCTATACTGCGGTAATAGAAAGCCCGGAGCATTATGCAGACGTGCCCCCTGTCTATAGAACTTCGCAAATGGTCAACCTAAGTTCCCAACCGGAAGAAAGGGCTCAAGATTTTGCCGCAGCATTTGATAAAGTCGTCACGCTGCATACAATGGGCATTATTTATAATGCATTCAAAAGCAACTGTGTCGAATTCGTACGTGACATCAACAGCACAGCAAAAAATATTATCCCGCAAATGACCATCAAGGCCTACGCCCTCTTGCCCAAATTCTACCAGTATATCTACAGGTATTTTCCTTTGCCAAGTACTGCTAAAAGATATATAATACGTAAGTTATTTACTGTGTTCGGCATAAATAAAACACAAAAAGTCACTGCAAATAACCAAGTTATTTCGCTACCTTCAGAAATGCCATCGCTCAATGAAGACCTTACCATCCCACACCCGCACCCTCTAAGTGAATGGATGCGACAACACGGCGGAAAAGACCTATGGAGACGTACAACCTAACTCTTAATTCAAATGCAGACGCAGACCTAGTATGGGAACAGCTTGCAGCAGCGGGTCTTCAACCTCTCTATGCTATTGAAGAAGGTAATTCCACCATCATAGCCGCCAATGCAGACTTTAGTCCTGAGTCGCTTCCCAACATTTCCCATATAGAGAAGATAACCCTTCCTGAGATCAATTGGGTTGAACAGTGGGAGCTTCATGGAGCTAACTTCCATGATGGTCTTGTCCACATCGAATATCCACCCCTTAAGCTTAAGCCGGGCCCTGGCTTCGGTGATCTCTCGCATCCTACAACATCTCTTATCTTAAACCTGCTTCCTCAATATGTTAAGGATCAGCATGTTGTTGACGTTGGTTCCGGCAGCGGTATTTTGACCCTGGCAGCTGATGCTCTCGGTGCAACATCTTCTACTGGAATAGACATCGAACCTCAAGCTGTTACACACGCCCAAGAAAATGCCATCCTTAATAATTCTAATGCCGTCTTCTTCTTGCCTGATGACTTACCAGCCCTTCCTTCTCCCACAATTACGTTGATGAATATGGTTCAAAATGAACAAGAGTCCGCTTGGCCCCACTATTTGTCTATCTGGCAGAATTCCTCCCTCCTTATTACTTCCGGCATCCTTAATAAAAAGAAATACCTGAAATTCATGCTTCAGAATGGGTGGACTCCTATCCATTCGACTACTTTAAACAAATGGCATGCTTTTGTCTTTAAGCGAAAGTAATTTACGATGAAAAGCTTGTCCTAGTATAGGAGTGAAGTAATAAACGCGCACGTAATAACACTGATAGTGCCTGACAAAAGAGTACTGGCTAGTGTGACCGCACTAAAAGGGTTAGAAATCAAAAGATGCACCCCGGCGGCAGCATTCACAATGCTGCTAGCAGAGTAAAAACATAAATAAACAATTGTAAAATTGTCTCTCATTTGCTCATTATCAATATAGGCAGCGTAAGTGATAGCAGCAAAAGAAAGCGCTCCGCCAGCTGTAAAAGCTAAAAATGCAGCACATCCTGCTCCACTGGTTCCTAAAATAGAAAGTGAGACTAAGCCTGCAATAACCATAGTAGGATAAAGGCTAGCCATCAATGAGAGTTCTTGTTTTGGAGTAGTTTTTTCAGGGATACACGCTCCAATCGTGAACACCGTTCCAGTAGTCAAAATATTAGGAAGCATACAATTACTTAGACTAACTGCAGGTAAAAAACTCATCAAATAATTCCTGTTTAAAGATAACTAGTAATAATTATCTGTGCATTTAATTTAATAGATTATGTCATTTTAAAAGATTTAAGTGAAGTATCATAATAGAAATGTTCATTATTTAAAAGACCGTACATTCTATTTTCTTATGCTGGCATAAGTTTCACGTTTGAAATTATCGAGATGAGATGATTTTGATATAAGGAAGAATATACGTAGTGGGCCCTAAAGACCTTAAACAGTCTTTAGGGCTATATCCCGCGAGGAGCGGACGCCCCCTGAGAGGGTTACATCATGCCCATGCCACCCATGCCACCCATACCACCCATACCACCCATTCCACCCATATCCATAGGAGGATTGCTAGACTTAGGTTTAGGTTTGTCGGTGATAATGCAAGCAGTGGTAAGAAGTAGGGAAACTACAGTAGCAGCATTTGTAAGGGCTGTGATTGTTACCTTGACGGGGTCGATGACGCCGGCTTTGATGAGGTCTTCAAACTTTCCTGTAAGGCCGTTATAGCCCATAGCATTCGTTGCAGCAAAGATTTTCTCTGCGATGAGGTCGCCTTGTTCGCCGCAATTGTTTGCAATTTCGCGTGCAGGAGCGAATAGAGCTTCACGTAGTATGTCTACGCCGATTTTCTCGTCGCCATGGAGATTTAGGCTATCTAGGACTGGAAGTGCACGCAGAAGTGCTACGCCGCCGCCTGGAACGATGCCTTCAGCCACAGCAGCGCGTGTTGCGTGCAGGGCGTCTTCAACGCGGGCTTTTTTCTCTTGAAGTTCAGTTTCAGTGGCTGCACCCAGTTGGATGACAGCAACGCCGCCGGCAAGCTTAGCCAGTCTTTCTTCGAGATTGCGTTTTTCGTAGTCGCTAGTTTCAGGGTCAGATAGTGCGTGTCTGAGTTGTTCGATGCGTTCCTTGACTAATTTATCGTTGCCTTGGCCCTCGATAATTGTCGTCTCGTCTTTATTGATTTTGATTTTCTTGGCCTGGCCGAATTGATCGGGTGTTGTGTCTTCGATCTTCATGCCCAGGTCTTCTGACACGACTTGGCCGCCTGTTAGGATGGCGATGTCTTGAAGCATTGCTTTTCTGCGGTCGCCGAAGCCGGGAGCTTTGATAGCGCAGACATTGAGGACGCCTTTCAGCTTGTTTACAACAAGAGTAGATAGCGCTTCACTGTCTATATCATCAGCGATGATGATCAGCGGTTTGCGTTCTTGAGCTGCTTGTTCGAGGATAGGTAGGATTTCTTTTATGTTGGAGATCTTCTTATCCGTAATGAAGATAGCTACGTTGTCATACTCAACGGTCATATTTTCTGGATTAGTCACGAAGTAAGGAGAGAGGTAGCCGTTGGAGAACTGCATTCCTTCCACAACTTTAAGCGTTGTTTCGATCGTTTTATTTTCGGTGATAGAAATGATTCCGTCTTTGCCGACTTTTTCCATGGCTTCGCTGATGATCAAACCGAATTCAGGATCATTATTAGCGGAGATGGTAGCGATCTGTTTTATTTCTTCGGAAGATTCGACTGGAGAAGCAAGCTGACGAAGTTTTTTTACGAGAGCTTCCACACCTTTCTCGATACCATGTTTCATGATCATCGGATTAGCGCCGGATGCTACGGCTTTCATGCCGATGGACATCATAGCTTCAGCTAGAACGATAGCAGTTGTTGTACCGTCACCGGCAACGTCGGAAGTCTTAGATGCGACTTCTTTGACGACTTGGGCACCTACGTTTTCGAATTTATCTTTGAGGAAGATTTCTTTAGCAACAGTGACGCCGTCTTTTGTGGAGAGAGGTGCGCCGAATTCTTTACCGATGACGACATTGCGGCCTTTAGGACCTAGAGTTACTTTAACGGCTCTAGCGAGGGCGCGCACACCGCGCATGGCGCGTTTGAGGGCTTCATCATGAAATTGGAGTAGTTTAGACATTAATATGCTCCTTAAGTACGTGCTTAGTTAGAAATGATGCCGAGGATATCATCTTCGGAGAGGATGAGGAATTCCTCATCGCCGGAGGAGTCTTTAACTTCAGTGCCGGCGTAGGCACCAAAAATAACGCGGTCGCCCACATTGACGCTTAAGGGTGTAAGATTGCCATCTTCGTCTCTTTTTCCGGGACCGGCGGCTATGATTTCGCCGATTTTTGGTTTTTCTTGCGCTGTCTCAGGAAGTAGGATGCCGCCCCTGGATTTTTCCATTTTGGAGCGTTTGACCAACAAGCGGTTGCTTAGAGGCTTGATATTCTTCATGATCATAATCTCCCATAAAAATAAGTGATAATTTGTGATAGCAGTCTAAGAGATAGAATCGAATTTTGTCAAGGTCGCGGAGAGAATTTTTAGCAGAAGAGTAAGTTAAGTGCTAAGAGGGGTAGATCAAATATTTGGCGCGTTTGGTCATAAATGCTTTTTTTTCATCCGCATGCAAACTGCGTAGCGGCCAAACAATATGCTTTTCATGAAGTAAGATGTTTAAAACTTCATCTGTTCCGCTGACCTTTGAAAACATAGCATGGCGGTTTTTAGCTTCTGCAATACCCTTTGCGAATTCATCAGGATAAAGATTTTTCAGTATCCCGATCAAAAGAAATTGCGTGCTGACAGGTAGAAATTTTAAATGGTCTTGCACGCGAACTAGCACCCCATGACAGACTTCATGCGCAAAACGTCCGTAGAAAGGTTTATAGTGCCAAGGGATAAAATACACACCGGGAAACTGCTGTTTATTCAGTGCTTCAGCGAATTTATCAGCATCGATCCAGGGTGCGCCTATCATTTGAAAAGGTAGAGTGTATCCCACGCCTATGCTTACGATAGAAAGCTCACCCAATATACCTGTTATAGGGTAATATAGAGCGGTGTCAGCTTCCGGAATATGTGGGCTCGTTGGTATCCACTGCAAATCCGTGTCTTTAAATGACATGGTCCTTTGCCATCCTCGCATAGGGATAACATGCAGATTACACCCGACAGAATATTCTCCATTAAAATATTGAGCCAGCTCACCGATGGTCATCCCATGACAGTAGGGTGTGTTGAGATAACCCACGATGGATTGTAGCTCTTTCTTTAATAGGGGGCCGTCGACGGTTACACCGTTGATAGGATTGGGGCGGTCCAGGACAACGACAGGAATTTTATATTTTGCCGCTTCTTCCATAACATAGAAAAGCGTTGTAGCAAAGGTGTAGGAGCGTGAACCTATGTCTTGAATGTCATAGATGATGACATCTACCTTCTCCAACATATCTTTTGTAGGACGGAATGTTTTACCATGCAGGCTAAAGATAGGGATACCGTCGGCATCCTTTGAGTCCTGAAAGCGTTCTTCTCCGATCAACTCACCCTTTATTCCATGCTCAGGGGCAAATAGTGCCGCAAGAGTGTAATCAAACATTTTCGCATTTAGCTTCAAAGTGTCGGCAGTACTCGCCAAATGACTGTTGACACCTGAAGGATTGGTGACTAGTCCCACACGTTTTTTTGCTATCAGAGGCAGAAAATCCTTTTCGAAAATCCTGTCGGATCCAAGAGTCACTTTTGGAGCAGCATGCAGCGATGAAAACAGAATGTTGCTTTGATAAAGGAATAATAGGAGGACTAAAAGTGCTATGTTAATAGAACGGCAGGAAATCATGGATTATTACAACGAAGCTCCTCAAAGAAGTCAAATTAGAACAATAGATCAATACCGAAAAAAAATGGAGAAGATACTGATGGAGTTAGAAGTCTATTGTCGCAAGGGGGACTTTATTCCATAGTTTTGGTATAAGCTAAAGTAAATAATCAGGAGTTAAGCCATGAATGCATACGTAGAGCAGGCTCGACAGCTTATAAAACAGTCCAAAGCTCATGCTTCCAGAGAAAAGCGCATAGAAGATGCCATTGCATTGACGGCTATACTCCTGAAAATTGCCAAAGAAGAGCAATGTCCTGACGAAAAGCAGCAGCAATTAATGATAGCCCATTTAATGGAAAATGCGTCGGGCAAGCTTTTTATTACAGAATTGACAGACCAATGCTTCCGTACCGAAAATAATACACGCATTGCGGATCAAATACGGTATGTCATCCAGAAAAGGGGAATCCCCAAAGGCCTCCCTTTCACTGCAGGTATTGAATTAAAAGCTTTTTCAATGCTTTCAAAAGCATTTCCCTCTTTCCTTGTCCCTTTTGTAAAACAATCCATACGCAAACAAGTGGCTTCCGTTGTGGTTCCCGGTGAACCGGATAAACTGAAAAGCTACTTGGATAAAAGAAAGAAAGAAGGTTTTAGAATTAATTTAAATTATCTGGGTGAAGCGATTCTAGGAGAGACTGAAGCACAGCATCGTCTGAACATCTATTTAAATTACCTCCAACAGCCCGAAATAGATTACATTTCCATTAAACCATCCTCCATCTATAGCCAAATCAACCTGTTAGCTTGGGATAAAACGCTCAAGATCCTTACAGAAAGATTAAGGACTCTTTTCAAATCCGCGCATGAAAAAGACAAGTTTGTCAATTTTGACATGGAAGAGTACCGCGACTTAGCAATGACAGTAGAAGTTTTTAAAAAGATTTTAGACGAACCTGAATTTCTTCAGTTTTCTGCCGGAATAGCCCTGCAAAGCTATATCCCCGATTCTCATCTCTATCAGCAAGAGCTTACCCAATGGGCGCTAAATCGTGTTTCCAAAGGGGGGGCGCCCATTAAGATCCGCATTGTCAAAGGGGCTAACTTAGCGATGGAAAGGGTGGAAGCTTCACTCAAGGGTTGGGAATTAGCTCCCTATAAAGAGAAATGGGAAACAGATACTAATTTTATCCGCATGGTGGATTACGCCCTAAAACCGGAGCACGCCAAAGCTGTCCATATCGGCATCGGAAGTCATAATTTATTTGATATATCCTATGCCCTACTCCTTAGAGCAGAAACTGAACTTGAAAAGGAAGTGATCTTTGAAATGTTAGAGGGCATGGCTCCTCACATAAGCCGTGCGGTAAAAACCATAGCGGGTGAACTGCTGCTCTATTCTCCGGCAGTGGAAGAAAAGGAATTCCATACTGCTTTGGCATACTTGATGCGCCGTTTAGATGAAAACACAGCACCGGAAAACTTCCTTCACGCCTTGTTCAGTATGAACGTAGATACCAACGAGTGGCACCAGCAAGCCAAAGAGTTTAAACTTTCATGCGAAGTTCAACAAAATGTGAAGTTTACTCCCAATAGAAACCAAAATAGAGGACGTGATACTTCTGCCATCCCTCTATTTCAAAACATGTTTCATAACGAACCTGATACAGACTGGTCTCAAAAAGGAAATAGGAAATGGATAGAAACAGTCATAAAGCAGTGGGAAGCTTTGAAAGCCGTTAATATTCCTTTGTCTATTGGCGGCAAGGCTGTTCCTGGACAATCATCCCTCCCGGGGATTGATCCTTCTCGGCCCGAATATCCTTTATATACCTACCAGCTTGCCGGCAAAGAACAAGTAGACCAAGCCGTAGAAATTGCTAAAGCAGGTTGGAAAAATTCCACTTTGCATGAACGCTCAGGCATACTCCAAAAAGTAGCCGATGAACTGCGTCGCGAAAGAGGAAACCTCATTGGAGCAATGACAGCCGATGGCGGCAAAACAATTAATGAAGCCGATGCAGAAGTGTCGGAAGCCATAGATTTCTGTGAATATTATCGGCGCAATGCTGAAGATTGGGCTCTTTTTAATGACATCGAGTGGCAGTCAAAAGGCGCTGTTGCAGTCATACCTCCTTGGAACTTCCCTTGCGCTATTCCCGTAGGTGGAATTGCGGCAGCCTTAGCTGCCGGTAATGCAGTCATATTCAAGCCAGCCGCAGAAACGGTTTTAGTCGCCTGGACCCTAGTCCAAGCCTTCTGGCGTGCGGGTGTTCCCCAGCACGTGCTCCAGTTTATTACCGGAGAGGATGAGACGACAGGCACAGCCCTAATCCAACATCCGCAAATATCTGCAGTGATATTGACCGGAGGCACCGCAACAGCTCAGCACCTGCTGAAACTTAACCCTCACATACACCTTTGTGCAGAAACAGGCGGAAAAAACAGCATCATCGTTACCCAGCTTGCTGACCGTGATCTGGCAATCAAAGATATTATACAATCAGCTTTCAGCCACTCAGGTCAAAAATGCAGTGCCTGTAGTTTACTTATTCTCCTTCCTGAAGTTTATGATGACCCTAAATTTAAAGAGAATCTACGCGATGCTACCGCCAGCTTAACCGTAGGCAGCGCTTGGGATCCGTCATCAAAAATAACGCCCCTCATCCGCCCACCCATCGGCCCCTTATTACGTGGTCTAACAGAGCAAGCACTAGGAGAAGAATGGGTTCTTCAACCTAATCCAACAACAGATAATCCATATTTATGGTCGCCCGGAATTAAATGGGGAGTTACGCCGGACAGTTATTCATACCAAAATGAGCTTTTTGGCCCGGTACTATCTGTAATGAGGGCTAATGATCTTGAACATGCCATCAAGCTTGCTAACGGCACACCCTATGGACTAACTGCCGGGATACATTCCTTGGATGATAGGGAAGTGCAGGTTTGGGCGGAGAAAATTCAAGCCGGTAATTTATATGTAAATAGATCTATCACCGGTGCAATCGTGTCACGGCAACCGTTCGGCGGAACAAAACAAAGCTCTTTCGGCCCAGGACTAAAAGCAGGCGGCCCCAACTACCTAACGCAGCTTTTTAATCCACAGCAACGCGGTTTGCCTAACGATAAGGGAATGCTTCCAGACACACTCCTACATCTAAACAAACATGTACAAGATCTTGGCTGGAATGCAGATAAATTGGAACTTTGGAATAGCAGTCTTGCTTCTTACGCCTATTTTCAAGACCTCTATTTCAATTCAGAACATGATCCTGTCCACCTTATGGGACAAGACAACTTACTTAAATATGTTCCACGAAGAAATGTGATCATCAGAATCCAAATAGGGGATGATCCGGGAGATGTACTAAGACTTTGTGCTGCGGGAATTATTTCAAGCTCTGCTGTTGAAGTCAGCCTCCCCCCTGCCCTTATTACACATGAGTATTTCCCCGCATCCCTACTTTCCAAATACCCCTCACTGCATTTTATTGCAGAGGATGAAGGTCAATTAGCACATAGAATGAAAGATAATAGGGTGAATACTGTCAGATATCTCTCAAAACCTACAGACTACGCTGCCAATGCTTTAGCAAATAACGGATGCGCCATTTTTGTTGCAGCCCCTCTCGCTAACGGACGTCTTGAACTCTTACACTTTCTTCGAGAAATAGCCTTAAGTATTGACTATCATCGGTATGGATACCTAGGTGACAGGGCTCCGGAAATTACTGCAAATGGCGGCTCTGCAAACGGTATATGTTGCGGCTCAACCAAACCTTGCTGTGGAGGCGGATATTGTGACGAAACTGGTTAAAGGGCTATTCAACCCAATACATACAATCTCTGGTAAAGTAAATCTTGTCAGATGTTTTAGTGAAGAATGCTTCATTGGCATCTACATACCAAAGTTCCCATTCTAATGTGACTGGACTAAACCAAAGGGCATAGTGAGTATGCACGCTTGAGTTTTTAAGCATCCAATTTGTATTTGCAAAATGTAGAAAACGGTGGCTGCTTTCTTGCGACTGCAAAAATTTATATGTAAGTTCTCCAAGAAGCGGCTTAAAATAATCCTGTATTTTATCTAAACTTCCGCAGATATCCATCAAGTTTGACAATAGAAATTTGGTCGTTTCCCCAATTGTTTGCTCATCCTCCCGCCTTTCTACGCTGTTCTTTTGATCCCATTCTGCTTTTAGATGCTTTGGCAATAGGGATTGAATTTGATTGCACCATTCTTTAAAGATGGTATCGGGCACAGGTAAAGAGCTTGCAGCGCGGCCTGCAGATTCATGCTCGTCAAAAAACAAGCTTGTGTCAGAATATGTATTTAAGGTCTCAACCGATTCATGTTCGAAAATGAAATTTGCTGAATGTCCGGGTACTGAGAAAGTTCTATTTAAAAACTTAGTCATCGTGATGTCGTATTTATTAGTATATTCTACAATAAGATCTTTGAGCTCTGAGGCACGAAAACACGGTTTCTCAAGATGCAAGGCATTAATGCCTAAAGAATTTTTTAATCTGTTGATAAGAAAGCTATCTGCCCCGCTAGTGATTTGCCATAAATCATTCAGTGGATATTGAACAGCTTCACTATCGTGGTTAGGGCTGACAACGAAATGATTTTCATAAGGGAATTTTTATGCACTTGATCTAACAATTCATCGACTGAATTCTTGTTATCCGGAGGTAAACCTGCAGGGGCGGAATCTTGGATGAATTGAGTAAGAGTTGCTTCAACCAGTTCTATGAAATATTTATTGTAGTTGTTTTCAGAAAGGATAGGATGAGCATCCTTAAAATCAAAGTTTCTAGGATCAACGATAGCATTCCGGAAAACTTTGGTTTCATTAATGCTAGTACTAAAGTAAACCGTAGAAGACTCATTCAAATTTGTTTCAAAAAGGTTCTCAAGATTATTCTGCAGATTATCTGACATTTGCTTAAAGTGCATGTTCACAAATTCATTAAAAGATTTTCTTGTTTGATCCCTGAATTTAGTGAGACGACAGACATCGCTAGAAAGAATCGCTGCCTGAAGCATGCGGCAAGGTAAAGGTTCAAATAGTGCAGCTACAACTAGAACAGCTTCATAATGAGTTTCCTCCTGTCCCTGCAACGGAATAGCCGTAAAAGAATGCAGGGTCTTCAGTAAGGCATCGAATAATTTCTTGGTTGTTGTATCCAAGGAAACTTTCTTGGACTGCAGGTTCATCTCTGCGATATGATCGAATGCAGCTTCATACCAATGTGAAACATCTTCTGGCGCTACATTAAAATAGTTTGCCAATGGTAGTAGGCCCACAAAATCAGGATGATTTCTGAAGACGGTAAGAGGTGAATTAAGAAATGAAATATCCGGCACAAGGTTGGGCAGAATGCTAACGTCTATGTTATCAAATGTTAACTCTAGTTTATTCTTCGCTGTAAACTCTTTCAGCCAATTTAATATGAGCGTTGGATCTGTAGTAAAAAATAACTCTAACGCACTTACACCGGAACACCTGTCTTGAAGAGTCGCCGGCATATGTAAATAGGCAAAAAAAGCTGTTCTGATAAGGTCAGCATGTGATATCGCTGCGCCCCTTTTTAGTCCTAATGTAGCACGGACAAGGAGCGCAATAGGCCCGTTCTGATCTCCGTCAAATTGAAGGGACTCAAATTTTAACTTGAGCGTCGGATTAGCATTCAGTGCCCTTACACGCTTAATTAGATGGCTATTCAATTCATCAGTAAAATTTTTGAGCAGGGGGGAGGCAGCAATTTCATTTAATAACTGTAGATGGATAAGTCCGCTATCTAATACACACGTTACGGCTATGGTTCTGCTTATAAGATCATTAAATGCAATTTTATAGTTTTCAAGGTTGCTATACGAAATAAATGAAAGATTGAACTTTCTGGAAGCTGTTAGAATGTTACTGACAATAGTGTCTGCAGTGAGATTTTTAGTTATTTGTAGGTGAGCTAGGATGGTAGATTCAAATTTTGCAAGTTGACTTGGATCAAAACTTCCGTTTTGCCATACCCTAGCAATAAGTTTAATATCAAAAATAGATGCTATCGGAAGATTGAAAACATTCTCCGGTAAATGTAGAAGCAATTCTGCAGCTTTTAAGTCACCGTCGAAAGCCATTACTTGTTTAGCAGCGAGCATTGGAAAGCTCTCAGATTTATCCTGGGAGGTTTTCCATGCATCAGTTTCGTTATTTAAAAGAATTAGAAATTGCTTTGTCCATTCACTATCTTCTTGCGCCGAGATCAACAAGGATCTAAATTGCACTCCTAATTTTCCATGGACAGTAAAATGTTTCAGACTTGCTTGAGTGAGTACCTGCAGGTCAGGTTTTGTCTCGCAATGACAATATGCATAGATCACATCTTCAAATTCATTTTCTAAAAGATAAGCAAATAATTTGAATACATCTGTCAGTCCTAAAATCTGGGTATTGCTTAAATGTTTCGCTAAAACTGAATCTCCATTCTCAACAGCGACTTTGAGGATGCCGTTGAGAAAACTCCTCATGTGTGGTTTGTCTAACCAATTCGCCAGAATAATTCCAGCATATTGGACATTTCCATGTCCAGCTAGGGCAAGAAGCTTCATTCTAATGTTGAGGGGAATCCCTTTAACATTTTCTATCAACTCCTCTAATAATTCTTCATGTTCAATGCCCTGTATACTCTGCATGATAGAGCTGACATAATTATTAGTTACCTGTCCTGAGTCATTAAGTTGTAATATTTCGAAGAGTTCATCAGGATGATGTATCAATAGGTCAATGATCAATTCATGCTGAATATTGACAAAAGAAAGACTGAATAATCTGTAGATAGGAAAATCAGGTGGGGTAATTCTCTCAAGCACTTTAGATAGTTTATCCAACTCAAAATTTGGGCACGGTACCCCTAATAATTCTAAGTTTGAGAGTAATCTTAATGTTTCTCGATGTAAATGGACGAGTCTGGCGATATCAAAAATAAGCTGAGGTGCTTGAATCCCTATAGCATTGATATTTTGTAGAATATTTTCGTTAAAATTCTTGAGCGCTGAATGAAGAATCTGTAACAAGGGGGGGAGTAGATCACTTTCCCTCCAGGCATGTATTAGTTTAAGCACATCAAAAGCGTAGTCTTTATCAGAAATATCATTTAAGATATCAATAAAAAAAGGGGGATTATATTGGACTTCAGTTAATAATTCACAAACAAAGTAGTTGTCGGTATTTAATCCATTGATAAAGGCGCTTAATACAATTCTTGTATGTATAGGATAAAAGTTTAATAGATCAGAAAGTAATAGGATTTCTTCTTCAGTTATTTTGGGATGATGGATAATTTCTTCAAACTTGATAAAAAAGGACTCGGTCGACAAATCGATTTTCAACGAAAGTTCCATTAATGAAGATTTTTTCAACAATGAAGAAAAAAAACTTTCGAAATTAAAGGGGTAAGTAGAAGCAAGTTTACTAAATTTTGTCACGCATTCTTCTATCCTATCCGAATCTGCATCAATGCCTTCCTTTTCAAAGTAAGCTTTCCACACTGTTTGATCACAGATTGTTTGGGGAGAAAGCTTTTTAATATTTTTAACTGGAAGGGGAGTGGAGTAGTTTAAAGCTGTTTGAGCAATAGAAAGGACATTACTTTTTTCAGGAGAAGGCGGGCAATTTTCTTTACCAGACGGGCAAGGTATAATTTTTCTGGGTAATTTTACTGGAGAGTGATAAGGAGGGGAAGTAACACAATCTAGTGCTCTTTTTCCTGGAGCATCCATTCTAGCAGGAAATGACATAATATTTACTTTATTATTAAGATTTAAATATATCTTACTATTGATCTATTAAGATTGAATAAATAAAGATTCTAATTTAATGTATTGTATATTTGTTTTTTTGATTAAAAATATATTGTAGCAGGTTTAAGAACGTAAATTTTAGCAGAACAGCAAATTAGACAATGACCCCGCTGTAAATAGGACTAGATAAGATCAGGAAACATTTACTGGTTGCATATAGACACCATCTCCCGACTTTTGCTACCATCTTCGTCAACCCGGAGAAAATCTTGTCTCAGAAGCTCAATCCAGAACAACAAATTGCAATAGAACATGTGGAAGGACCACTTCTTGTATTGGCCGGCGCAGGCTCAGGAAAAACGCGCGTTGTTACCCACCGTATCGTCCATTTGCTAGAGCTAGGAGTTCCTGCAGGAAGGATTTTGGGTGTCACATTTACCAATAAAGCTTCTCAAGAAATGCGCGAAAGGGTCGCAAAACAAACACAGGCCCATGTACTCATATGTACATTCCATAGCCTAGGCGCCCGCATTCTAAGGGAATCAATCACAGCTATAGGTTATCGACGTGATTTTACCATTTATGATATGGAAGATACCGAGAAGCTCATTAAAAGCTGTTTAAATGAGCTAGGGCTAAGCGATAAGAAGCAGGAGGCACGCACCTATCGGGAACTAATTTCCAAAGCAAAAAACGCACTCCAAGAACCCTCAGAAGTGGATACTTCAGAGTTGCCTCACACCCTTGCAGAATTATTCCCCAAGGTATACCAGATCTATCAAGCAAAACTTAAAGAGTGCCAAGCCTTAGATTTTGACGATCTCATCTACATGCCTGTACGTCTTTTCAAAGAAAAACCTGAAATACTGCAAGCCTATCAAAACCGCTGGGACTTCCTTCTGATTGATGAATATCAAGATACAAACCCTGCACAGTATACTCTAGTAAAATTACTCGTAGAGAAGCACCGCAATTTGTGCGTTGTCGGAGATCCAGACCAGTCTATTTATGCATGGCGTGGTGCAAATGTGGAAAATATTCTCCACTTTGAAAAGGATTATCCTGGCGCCAAGGTCATCCAATTAGAACAAAATTACCGCAGTACGACGACAATACTAGATGCCGCGAATGCACTCATCGATAATAACTACCGCAGGTATGAAAAACACCTTTGGAGTGATAGGGGTGCCGGTGAAAAGATCAAATTGTATACCGCTAATGATGAAAGGGATGAAGCTTCTTTTGTCGCCGCACGCATAAAGAAACATGAAGATGACGGTACTTCATTAGACGATATGGTCGTTTTCTACCGCACCCACTTCCAATCACGCGCATTGGAAGACGAATTCCTCTCCTCGCGTATACCCTATGTCATTGTGGGCGGTGTTTCATTTTATCAGCGCAGAGAGATAAAAGATATTTTAGCCTTTTTACGGGTAGTCCAGTCTGACACCGATTTCATTGCTTTCAACCGTTCTATTAACCTTCCCAAAAGAGGGATAGGGGATGCCACACTAGAGAAATTACGCCTAGCATCCTCATCCGCAAGCATAGGTATCTTTGAATATGCAAGAAGGGCAGTAACGGAAAATACTTCTGAAATCCGACTGACCTCTAAACAAAAAGGCGGTTTAAAGAATTATGTCGATCTCATCCAAGAACTTCGCTCCATTCGCAATGCCCATATGCCATTGAAAGAAATCGTCATCGCAGCCATTGAGAAAAGCGGTTATCTCCAAGTCCTCGCTGAAGATAGAGAAACAATGAGCGAAAGAAGGGAAAACCTCGACAGCTTAATCTCTAAAGCAGTGGAATGGGAGGAAGCTCATGGAAAACCGGATCTGGCTCTATTTCTTGAGGAATTATCTCTAAAATCTTCTTTAGATGAATCATCCAGCCATGACGCTCGTGTAAAGCTGATGACAGTACATAACGGAAAAGGTTTAGAGTTTCCTATCGCCTTTTTGATAGGTTTGGAAGAAGAACTATTTCCTCATGTCAATGCTAAAGACTCGCCCCCCGCCATCGAAGAAGAAAGACGCATATGTTATGTAGGGGTCACCCGTGCCATGGATCTGCTTTACCTTACACACTGCCGCAATAGAATATTATGGGGGATGCTCCGTACCCAACGCAAAAGCAGATTCCTAACAGAAATCCCTGAGAAGTGCATTGAACGTATTGGTAGGACAACACCTAAAAGATTCCTTTTTGTCGACGAAGAAGAGCCTGCAGAAGCTCCCCAAACGCACTTCAAAGTCGGTGATACCGTAGTGCATGAAGATTTCGGTATAGGTGCCATCCGCACTATCTTAGAATTAGACGTAGGAATGGCCTATAGGATTTTCTTTGTTAAACTCCGCACAGAGAAGACGCTTGTAGCAAAATTTGCACGGCTGACCAAGGTTTAATCTTTTGGCTAGAAAACTATTCCTAAGCCAATCCCGGTATTGAGTCCGCTTAAGGTCAGGTTTCCTTTTGTTGAACCTGATCTTACGTGCGACTTGACCACCAACTGCTGGTAGTCGCAGAAGAGGTCTAATTGTGCGCAGCGCTGAAAATGATAAATGAAACCGAATTTAACAATAGCTCCCAAAGCATCGCGGTTTAAGTTGACATTATCCCGATCTTGTCTCGGATCAACAAAGTTTGCTTTGCCATATAAAGGGCCAACTCCTAAGTATCCCTCGCAATTCCAAATGTTCATGGCGAAATGGTAAGAGGCTCCTGCGCTTAGCGTCAGTAATTGGATCTTAGCGGAATCGCGGAATCCGCTAAGATCCCCCGTTCTACTAAGATATGAAACATTTCCCCACACACTCCAATCGGGATAGGTAAAAAAGCCGCCTTCAAATTGATTCGCAAAAAGACCTTCGCCTATTGTTTTTCTGAAATCGTTGGAAAAAGGAACAAATATTGTGGGGCGGTAAGTAAGGAATGCTTCGGGTTCTCGTGCGGACAAACCGGAGAAAAATACCGCGAAAAATGTGCACAAGGATAAAAAATACTTCATGATGTACCATTCAGATATAAGCATTCATTAGTCATAAGTCATAAACCCTTACTTGCAATAAATCTACCGCAAAAAGTATAAATTTCCAGAATGTAAATGTCTCGATCTGAAAAGGCAAGGATAAAATGGATACCAGTTACATTGAGCAAGTTGTCGAAGACTCCATCCGCGCAGTCAGTACATTAAAAGAGCCCGATGCACTTGTTTTTATACAGCAATCAGCTCGCATGCTCTCTGATTCCCTCCTCGCCGGCAACAAAGTCATTGCTATCGGTAATGGCGGAAGCCTTTGCGATGCGACTCACTTTGCTGAAGAACTCACCGGATTTTTCCGCAGCAAAAGACCTGCCTTGCCTGCTATTGTCCTTAACGAGGCCGGGCATTTAACATGCGTCGCTAATGATATCGGCTACGAATTTGTTTTTTCCAGAGGCGTGGAAGCTTATGGCAAACCGGGTGATGTCCTCATTGCGCTATCTACCAGCGGAAAATCTCCAAGCATTATCAATGCTGTCGAGACGGCAACAAAATTAGGCCTTAACACGATTTCTTTGTTGGGAAAAGGGGGAGGGCCTCTAAAAGGAAAGTCCGATCTCGAATTGATCATTGATGGATTTTCCACTTCAGACCGTATTCAAGAAGCTCATATGGCAGCCCTGCATATCATCATCGAACTGATTGAATATAACCTTTTCTCTAATAATGAACTGGCCTCCGCTCAAAAGATTTTAGGCCGTACTGATGTGCTGCCACTGTCCTAGGAGAAAATAGGATGGAACAGCAATTCCGCTCTTTTCTACGTACTAACTCCTCATTCTTTGGCTCAACATTAAAATTAGGCCTAGCAGGCCTAAGCAAGCTCTTTCAAGGCGTTGTTTTCTTACGCAACCAAGCTTATGATAAAAACCTCCTCAAGTCAGGTCGTCCTGCAGGCACATATATTATCAGCATCGGAAATCTCCAAGCCGGTGGTTCCGGTAAAACACCTTTTACCATCTTCCTCGCCAAAAGCCTATCCGGATCCAAAAGCGCTATTTTAACGCGCGGTTACAGGGCAAAAAAGAAACAGAAACACTCTTTTATTATAGATGCAAAGACTCCCATCGACATAGCTTACACCGGTGATGAGCCGGCTCTGCTAGCACAAAACCTTCCTGAAAATGCTGTAGTCATCGGAAAAAATAGACAGGAAAGTGCCCAATTAGCTTTCTCAAGGGGTTATAAGCTGCTGCTTCTAGATGACGGATTCCAGCACCGCGCTTTACAACGTGATACCGACATCGTTTTAATCGACGCTTCTACACATCCTGAAGAGATGCACCCCTTTCCGCGCGGAATTCTACGCGAAAACCCTAAAGCTCTTTCAAGAGCCGATCTTGTTGTCATTACCCGCGCAAAAGATATTCAAGACTACACAACGCTAAAGCAAAGATACTCCTCTTACACAAAAGCCCCGTTCGTCGGAGTTGAACTTACCGTTGGGGGAATATTAGGGGATTATGCTACACTCAACCAAAGCCTCTTTCACAAAAAAGGGGCTCTATTTTGCGGGATCGCAAATCCGAAATCCTTTGTCGAAACTGTTGAAACCCTTCATATCGACATTGTTGCACGTCACTTTTTTGATGACCACGCAGATTATTCCCTGAGTCAGCTTTATACCATCACTACCGATGCTAAAGCAAAAGGAGCGGAATTTCTTATCTGTACAGAAAAAGATGCTGTGAAAATCTCCTCATGGACAATAGAACTGCCTTTGCCTGTAGTTTGGCCGCACATGGAAATGAAGGTTGCTTTTGACAAAGATGCTTGGGAAGCATGGCTGTCAGGTCTTAAGAAAAAGGTAAATGAATGCATTTGACAACAAAAATTACTTTAGCAGCTCTTTTAGGAAGCATTTTGGGATATTTCCTTCCTGATGCCCACCCCTATTTTCAAAAAGCCGCCGAAGTTTTTTTTAAGCTGATCAATATGATCGTTGTCGCACTCGTCCTTTCCAGCGTTACTTTAGGCATTATCCATTTTAAAACCCCACGCGCCTTTTTTAATGTCGCATTTAAGACTTTAGTCATATTCGTCTCTCTGACCATAATCTCCCTGATGCTAGGTGTAACCCTATCTAATGTTTTCCACATTGGCACAGGATTGGAATTAACAACTCCCATCCCCATTCATCTGGAAACTCCTTCCATCGGCACTATGCTTCTCTCTTGGATTCCTACCAATCCTCTCGCCTCGCTTGCCAATGGTAACATTATCCAGATCCTTATTTTCGCAGCATTTCTAGGCATTGCAATTAACGCCGCAGGGCAGAAGGCGCGGCCCGTAACGGAATGTCTGGAGTCCATTTACGAATCTATGCTGCAAATCACATCCATCGTATTGACGCTAGCTCCTTTCGGAATCTTTGTTACCGCAGCTTATGCTGCCGGCACATTCGAAGCAGCCTCATGGACACCCACCGCACTGAAATTTTTCCTTGTATATATACTGGGCATTTTTTGCATGCTTTTGATCTATACGATCATACTAAAAGCCTTCTGGCGTTTGAATATTACCAATTTAATAGCAGGGATGCGCAACGCTCTATATATTGCCTTTGCCACCGGAAGCAGTACTGCAACCCTGCCCGTCACTATCCAATGCATGACACGGAATTTAGGCATTAGCAGGGATATCGCCGGATTTGTAGCCCCCATGGGTGCAACGCTTAATCTTAACGGTCTTTCTCTCTTTCATGGAATGTGTGCAGTTTTTGTCGCCCAAGCCTATAATATACCCCTAGGATGGGAAGGTATCTCTATCTTAATACTTACCGCTACACTTACTTCGTTAGGAACTGGCGGCATACCGGGAGCAAGCCTACTGCAACTTTATGCTGTTTTTAAAGCCATCGGACTACCTATTGAAGGCATTGCCTGGATAGCAGCTTTTGAAGCTATTCGCGAAATTATATCAACCGTTTTAAATGTTATCGGGAACACTGTCAGTGCATTAGGCGTAGCGCAAGAAACAAACAATCTGAATAGAAATGTTTTTTTCTACACTACCGTAAAAGAATGGGAATCAAGCATTTAGGAGGAATTGATGCAGCTTTGGGTTAAAATTATTATTTCTATGGTCTTAGGCGTTGCCGTCGGCTTAATTTTCGGCGAGCAAGCCACCTTGCTAAAACCCATTGGAGATATCTTCCTAAGTTTGATCAGCATGATTATAGTCCCCTTGGTTTTATCCTCAATGACAGTAGGGATCACAAGTATTCATGACCCTAAAAAGCTGGGACGTGTCGGGCTTAAAACCATGGTGATCTATTTCTCCACCACCTTGATCGCTATAGGTATGGGTCTATTTTTTGGGACCGTACTTCAGCCTGGTAGCGGACTGAATTTCACGACGACAGCAAGCGCCGTTTTAGTTGAAGATACCCCGACAATCAGCCAAATTATTTTAAGCATTATTCCTAGTAATCCTGTTGCCTCCCTTGTGGAAGGCAATGTACTTCAAATTATTGTCTTTGCCCTGTTTCTAGGGGTTGCAATTAATTTCGCAGGAGAGAAAGGAAAGCCCCTGCGTGAAATGCTAGACTCCCTAGCGGATATTATGTACCGCATGACTTCCATTATTATGGAATTTTCTCCCATCGGTGTTTTTGCCATCATGGCCAATGTCGCAGGGACTTTCGGCATAGCTATCTTACTGCCTCTGGCAAAATTTCTGGGCGTCTACTATTTGGCCTGCTTAGCCCATGTTATTATTGTTTTCTGCGGAATGATCTGGTTCATGGCAAAACTTAGCCCTATTCCCTTTTTCCGCGGGATGCGCGATGCGATCTCCGTTGCATTCTCTACCTGCAGCAGCGCCGCCACCCTTCCGGTAAGCATGCATTGCGTACAGCATAATCTGGGTGTTTCCAAGAATATTACAAGCTTTATGCTTCCCTTAGGAACTACGATCAATATGAACGGTACCGCTATCTTTCAAGGGATGAGTGCGCTTTTTGTAGCTCAAGCCTATGGGATAGAACTGGATCTACAAAGCCAATTGATGATTGTAGTGACTGCAACATTGTCCGCTATCGGTGCGGCAGGAATCCCCGGAACAGGGTTTATTATGTTAACTGTCGTTTTCAGTTCAGTGGGACTACCTATAGAAGGTCTTGCTTTGCTTGCCGGCGTAGATAGGCTGCGTGAAATGGTCTCCACAGTACTCAATATCTTAGGAGATGGTGTCGGTGCAGTCTATGTCGCGAAAGTTGAAGGCGAACTAGACGAACGTCAGTATTACCATGAAGACCTGGTGGAAATGGAAGGCTCTACAACGTAGAGCCCTCATTTGTTAGACGAGCTTTGTGGTTCCAAATTCTTCATCTACCTTATCCTTGTAAGGATCTACGTACACCTTTTTAGCAAGGCTAACATCAAGATAAAGAAGTATATCTAGAGATCCTACGTCAATTTTTTCTTTTATATGCTTGTATGTTATTGAAGTGTCTTGTTGAAGTTTAATAAGAGCATCAGAGTAGCCTTTTAAATGATCTTTCGCTTTTTGGGCTTCGACAGAATCGGGTTTTCCAATGTTTTCTTCAGCCTTTAAGATCGCTTCATTTTCGAGTTTGCCTAAGGTGTATATTATAATGAGATGTGTCAGAATGAGAGGATAGTTTTCTTCTGAAAGTCTTGGAAGATTGTTTTTCATAGCATTGACAGTATTTCTAATGTCCTTGAGCTTATCGATAGGCATAGGATTTTCAAGTGTATCCAAAGCTGTTTGAAGATTCATATCCCACATTGAAGTAACTTTAAATTCAATAGTTAGGTGAACGATAGCCTGGGCTACCTGCTTGACTGATGTGACATAATCCGTATCAGAATTTCGTGGAATTCTTAAAATTTCCAAATGTTTATCCAGACTTTCATAACATTTGGTAATTTTATCCTCGTCTATTTTAGGCATGCCGTAAACAGAAGTAGCAGTCCTAATTTTTCTGGGTTCTTGCGTAGGAACAATGCTTTCCTGATGAAAATAGCCTTTTACAGTTCCCATTGTTCCTGATGAAGGGGGCGGACTTGTAGGTGAAGTGCTATTGCTTGAATTGCCGTAGTAGCTATCTATTGCAAATTGCTTCATGCCTTGGAATTTAGCAGATAGCATCGCAAAAAAGCTGCATACCGCTGAGGGGCAATAAATGACAGATGTCACTTTGGATTTGCAAGTCGTCATGAAGGAAAAAACATTGACGATAGCCTGGGGAAAGCAATGATAATTTGCTTCTTCAGGAGTTTGAGAAGAGGAACTTTGTCTTTGAGAACTGATTTTATTTATAGTCATAATAACCTAAAATTTTAATTTTTTGTTATTATTCTATAATAATCATATTAATTTTATGTTAAGACACGAAAGAATTAATGATAATAATTAATTCGTTTGTAATAACGTTGTTTATTGTTCATCTGGACTAAGGGTATAACCTGAAACTCCATCAAAACTGTATAAATTCTCGAGATGTGTAAACACTACCCCTGCCGAATGCAGTTTGCCTAACAATTCAATAATGGTTTTCTCACTGATTGCATTACCGGTAAAACGGCAGCGCCAGCTATCGATACAAAATGTTTCGGGCATATTATTCGGCCAAACCGTTGCACCGCGGTTGCTGATCATTTTCAATGGAATTGCGGTATTATTAGCGCCCTGAATTTTCTTTTGTAGCTCATCCACAGATCCTTTCCAATCGACAAAAACATCCACCCCTACAAGCTTTTTGTCAGACTTGTGTGAAGATGCAGCAGAGACTTTATAAGATAAATCTACCTTCTTCTGTTCTTTGAACTGAACGGGCTTTAATGTTTGAGGAACCTGTCCCAGCCTTTCAATAATTGCATCGGCGAATTCTTTTGTTCCTACTTTCTGTTTACTGACGGCTGGCTTATAGACGTCATACGTATGGATTCCATCTTCAATGGTTTTCAACCAAGCATTCTGCACTGTGGCAGCTTCCTCAGTCAAACCTAAATGGGCAAGCATCATGACAGAAGCTAAAAGTAGACCGGATGGATTTGCAAGGTTTTGTCCTGCACGCCGGGGAGCAGAACCATGTATTGCTTCAAACATAGCTCTTTGCTGTCCAATATTCGCAGAGCCGGCCAAACCTACAGATCCTGCAATTTGGGCAGCGATATCGGACAAAATATCGCCATATAAGTTAGGCATAACGATCACATCAAAAGCTGTGGGAGTATCGGCCATTTTTGCAGCGCCGATATCTATAATCCAATGTTCTTTCTCAATCGTGGGATATTCGGCGGAAATTTCTTCATAAACTTTATGAAAAAGTCCGTCGCTAAGCTTTAATATGTTGTCTTTAGTGAAACATGTCACTTTTTTACGTCCATGTGCCAACGCATATTCAAAGGCATAACGGATAATCTTTTCACAGCCGGGACGGGATATAATCTTCAATGCGTGGATAGTGTCATCCGATTGCCGGTACTCAATACCGGTATACAAATCTTCTTCATTCTCTCTGACGATAACAACATCCATCCCCGGGTGCTTTGTTTCCACAAAAGGATAATAGGAAATGCAGGGTCTGACATTGGCATACAAACCCATCATCGTACGGATCGTGACATTCAGGCTCTTAAAACCTCCACCCTGTGGCGTTGAAATGGGTGCTTTTAGAAAAGCCTTTGTCTGACGAATTAACTCCCAAGTCGACGGTTCAATTCCTGAAGGAAAGCCGCGTAAATAGACTTTTTCTCCTACTTCAACCTTATGAATTTCTAGCGGAGCGCCGGACGCTTCAAGCACTTTTAGTGTGGCAGCCATAATTTCCGGTCCTATACCATCACCCTCTGCTACCGTGATAGGTAATTTGCTCATAAGTTACTCCAAAGTAAAAGTCTAATTTTTTTTACTAACTTGAGCGTAATCATTAAAACAATTAAAATCCATGGTTTAAGGACAACCTTTCATGCTCAAAGATTTAATAAAAAAACAGCAAAAGTACATCGATCACTTTTTCCAACATGTTGATCTTGTGCAAGCCCAACATCTTGTTGACCTTATCCTTGAGTGTCAAGGTACTGTTATCTTCTCTGGTGTAGGCAAAAGCGGTATTATCGCAGAAAAAATTGCCATGACCCTAACTTCTACAGAAACTAAATCCCTTTTTCTTCCCCCCACCAATGCGCTCCATGGCGATATTGGGATAGTAAAAGCTAATGATTTGTTCGTTGTCCTAAGTAAAAGTGGAGAAAGCGAAGAACTGCTCCATCTCGTTCCATTTTTGCGTATGCGCGGAGTCCGCATTGTGGGTGTACTTTGCAACGCCGCCAGCCGTCTGGCAAAAATCTGCGATACAGTTGTCATCCTCCCCTTAGAAAAAGAACTGTGCCCATTTGATCTTGTTCCCACTACTTCCACAGCCATCCAGATGATTTTCGGAGACCTTTTAGCTGTTGCTCTCATGCAAGAGAAAGACTTCAGTATGGACCAATATGCCCATAATCATCCCGCCGGACGCATCGGAAAACGTTTGAAAGTGAAGGTTTCCGATCTTATGCTTAAAGATAAGGAAATTCCTGTCTGCAAACATGAAGATAAAATCGTAGACATTTTAGTAGAGCTTTCCAATAAGCGCTGCGGTTGCATTTTGATTATAGATGAAAATAGGACACTGCAAGGGATATTCACCGATGGCGATCTTCGCCGCACACTGCAGTCCTATGGACCCCAAGCTTTAGATACTAATGTGGGGGCCGTCATGAGTACCAAACCCCGATGGATCAATCCGGATGAACTCGCATGGAAAGCCGTACAGCTAATGGAAAGCGATCCGCAGAAACCGATCACTGTCTTAGCTGTTTTGGATTCTTCCCACCAGGTACTGGGCGTTATCAAAATGCACGATATTGTCCAGTCTGGGATTTAATCAACTCACCTGAAGATGTCTATTAAACGTAGGTATCAATCCCATCCGAACGCTTTGCAGTAATCTTGCAAAGCATCATCATCTAATGACATCGGATGCAAAAACACACCCACTCTTTTGCGCGTCCACCATCCCTTTTCTTTAGGCCCGGTAAAATGATAAGAATAAAGTTCCGCCCTCACAGATTTAGGCGGCTGATCTTTGAAGGGATTGTTTTTTAACAACTCAGTGACAGTTTTTTCTCCTAGCAACAGCTTTTTCAATAGATGGACTGTCCAAGGATGATTGCGGTAACTGCCCATCGCAGCAAACCACATTAACCAATCCAACCTATAATGATAGGGTGCAACAAGGGGAGGCATCGCATAAATATCCCCCGGTTTACCTTTAAACTCATACTCTTTCCAAAGGGCATTGGGGTCTTCCGGATTATCTGTTCCCTCGAAAATAATCTCAAAACGTCTTTTGGTAATACTGCCGAAAGCTCCATAAGTATTGACCAGATGCCAAGGATCAAAACTATGATTCATGATCTGTCCGGAGGAGATCAAGTTTTTTATAGGTTCCCAGCTTCGATAGGCTATCAATAAAGTATATGCACCCACCAAAAACAAATACCAAGTACTGGCAGAATGCACGGCTATAGGATCCATATGGAAAACATACTGCCAAAATCCATCATTGAAACAAGCAATACTCAACACTATTGTAATATAGTTAAGCCAAGAAAGATTACCGCTGACAATAATCATAAGCTGTAAAAGTATCGTTAAAATGCCCGCAATAATTCCTATAATGCCCGGAAAAAATACACCCCATGGCACGATCAATTCAGCAAAATGGGTAAAAGCAACCCCCGTTTTATGCACCCACATAGGTAAACGATGAAAAAACCAGCTAAGGGGGTTCGGCATCGGTTGGGTTTCATAATAAATCGAAAGGCAAGTCAAATCCCACCAGCACTTATCCCCCCGCAGCTTAATCAAACCTGCACCGAACATCACCCTAAATAATATCCAACGTACTAACCAAATGAGGATTAAAGGCGTTGCAACATCGTCCGGTGGAAAAAATATAGCTAGAAAACCGGTTTCCAATAAAAGTGTCTCCCATCCGAAGCCATAGAAGACCTGTCCTACATTTACATAAGAAAGATATAACCCCCACATCAACCCCCAGACAAAAAAATGTCCGAAATATCCAAGCTTTTCTGAGAAACCCAGAATGGCCGTTAAAGCCAAAATCAGCCCCGTCCATCCGCCTACCTTAAGCCAAAAATCGGAATGTCTAATGTAAAATAGACTTGGAGACCTCTTCCAAGGAATTTGTTTGATAAAATGGGATATTGGAAGCAACCCTTTTTCACCCAGAAGACCCAAATACTGATTAATGACATTTGCAAAGCCGCAAAAATAGATGACAGCCAAAGTTTTCAAGAAAATAATACGTGTAATATCGAAGCTTTCCATACTAATTTCGGGGGTAGAATTAATAAGTAATGTTTATCGCCTATATAACAATTCCCTTGATTGTTAAGAACGATTTAGTTCAAATCATAGGTGCTTTTTTTTAATTCAGTAGGCAAATATGGAATGCTTTTCTTCAATTGTTTATGTTCTTGAAATACTTTTTGCACTAGGATACATCGCCATCTCATTTGAACATGTGATCCGTCAAGATAAATCCGCTGTCGCACTGGGCCTAGCCGTCATCCTCTGGTCCATCATTTTTATTCACGGCTGCCCTGACGCCGCTTATCCTATGAATGCTTTCAATGAGCATTTAGATAGTACAGCGCAAATTATATTTTTTCTCTTGGGCGCCCTTTGCATAGTAGAAACAATAAATATTCATAATGGTTTCGCATCAATATCCAAATTTTTGCATGTCAAAACCAGTACAGCATTCCTTTGGCTGATCGGCCTATCGACTTTCTTCCTATCAGCCGTTTTAGATAACCTGACGACAACTATCGTGATGGTGTCTTTAATGTCGCAAATCATCCCTAAAAGTGAAGAACGACTTTTGTACGGCGGTGCGATCGTCATAGCTGCAAATGCAGGCGGCGCCTGGACACCTATTGGAGATGTGACCACAACAATGCTTTGGATCGGCGAGCAAATTAGCGCAGGACAAATCATGGCATCTCTCTTTCTTCCAAGTTTGGCCTGCCTTGTTTTCTCCCTTCTTGCCATAGCCCCGCGATTCAGCAAAAATGTTCAATTCAATATGAACTCCAAATCGATTGAAGTGCACCCTCAAGGGACTAGTGTACTTTGCGTAGGTGTAGCAGCACTCATTTTTGTTCCTATCTATAAAATACTTACCGGCTTACCTCCCTTTATGGGCATTCTTTTAGGGTTAAGCGCCATCTGGCTTTATACTGACCTGATCCATAATAAGGCCTCCAATAGCGCGCATCTTAAAATGTTCGAAGTCTTTAAAAGGATCGATCTGGCCAGCATCTTCTTCTTCTTGGGTATCCTCCTTAGTGTCGCAGCTCTCGAAACCAGTGGTGTGCTCAAAAACATTGCCACCTGGCTGGATGCTCACTTAAGCAACATCGAAGTGATTGCCGTAGCGATAGGGTTAGCCTCTGCAGTGGTTGACAACGTTCCTCTAGTCGCAGCTTCAATGGGGATGTACTCGCTTGAATCCCATCCTCAAAATAGCCCGTTCTGGGAACTAGTCGCCTACTGCGCAGGTACAGGAGGCAGCATCCTGATTATTGGATCTGCTGCCGGTGTAGTGTTCATGGGACTCGAAAGGGTAAACTTTATCTGGTACCTCAGAAAAATCAGTCTCCCTGCCCTAGTGGGCTACTTTGGGGGCATCGGTGTGTACTACTTGCAAAGGCTTGTATTTTGATACTTTCAACGCTAAAAAGGTATTCCAGGCTATATACAACAGCAGCCAAAAAATAGACTGCCGTTCATTAGTTCTTTTGGAAATAGGGGAGGGATTCGCCTCTCTCTCCTTGATCCGTGCCACAGTAAAAACAAATTCACCTCTTTTTAAATCTCCTTTGCCCCAATCTTTCTCCAAATACTTTTCCCACAATACAGTCAATTCAGCCGGGTGGTCTAAAGGATTGGCTGATAATCCTTCCGGACGATATTTCGCCACTAGTTGACTTTCAGTGGGGTAAAGTTTCGCATCTGCATTAGCAACTGTAGAAGTTCCCCACGAGATATTTTCATAAGCAAATGCTACTGCTAAAAACGGCAACAGCCAAACCGCACGCGAATACCCCTCGCTTTGTCTCAGGACCATAATACATACGATTATCGATAAGACAACCCAAGCAAGCTCCAAACGAGGCATGTAATAATTCATATGCCGCACACTAGCCTTTAGTTTTGTAGCAAAACTTTTCTCTAACTGCTTTTTCCAATATGCAGCCCCACTTTCCAGTCTTAACCTGTCTCTAGAAGGTAATTGATCAAAATAGGGCATGTTTACTTCTTCAAAGACGAAGTCATACAACTGCTTTTCCTGCTTGATTTCATAAATTTCTCCCAAAAAGGGGTAACCTAAATGCCAACACAAAACGGTAAACACAATACACAACTGCAAAATGCAATAAAAACGGGCCGCTTTTTCAACTCTTCCCGTAGTGGCCGGCTCTTTTTTTTTCTTTTGAAACATCTTTCAAACCTCGTTCATAAGGTACCTACCATAAATCTTCATGGAAATTTTACGCGAACTGAAAAAAAGCGCTTGTAGAAAAAGGGTAAGGAACGCTATGTTATTGGACATCTTAGCGAACGCAGTAAGAAGCGAAGCAAAGAGATAGTGACTCAGAGAAGTCGCAAAAGATATTTAGACAGTGCTAGATAGGTAAAGTAACAATAAATTGTCATACTGTGCTTGTGCGGTGACGAAAGTCATCGCAAAAATAAAATACCATTCAAGTTTTTTAAATTTATTAAGAATTTGATCTTGG